>NZ_VSWE01000011.1:0-238922 GCF_009668275.1 Herbaspirillum sp. CAH-3
TGAAACAGATGTTCCTGGATTTAAAAGAGCTGGGATATGAAGGGTCGTACGACCGCGTGGCCGCCTTTGGTAGACGGTGGAAGGTGGGTCAAATGGAGAGGGTCAAATCCGCGAGCAAATCAACAGCTCGAACTCCTCATCCGCTAGGGCGAAGATTGCTGGCTTTACTTCGAGTAGTATTTCGCGCCCCTCCTTGAACAGAATCTGAGCATCTGGGGTGTAGGTTGCCTTTTTCCCTGTGCCTGACTCATATGTGAACGAAAAGGGTTGTGTGTTGATACCAACGACCTCGCTGCAATATCCGATGATCGCGTAGGCATCCCTTTCCACTACGGACTCCCATTCCCTATCCGCATTTCCAAGAGTAGGAAATGAAATCGTGCCCACAATTCGATGAGGATTTCTTCTTAAGATGCGGCGACCCGCTCCAATTTGCTCCATGTAACCTCCAAAACGTCAAAATGTTTAGGGTGCAAGTCCCCCTGCCAGGAAAGGCATCTCAAAAACAGGGGGCGCAACTTGACAGGGGGAGGACGCGGACGGATACTTGAGGCTCCTACACCGTAGTATCTGTATGCGTCATCCCCTGAAGGCAGCTAGTTGCTGCCTGTCAGGCGGCTAAATTCAAATCTGTTGTCTTCGTTAGATCCTCCTAGTTAAGGCTTCGTTGATGCTGCTTACGTTTGCTTAGCGGTTATCAGCAGCAATTCTCTCCATTGCAAAACTTTCGCTCGTGAGGGCTCCCTCATAACGGCATCACGCAATGCAGCCAATAGCAAAAACTGCTCTTCTGGCGCGCCAGGTGAAAGTCGAAATTTCCCAAGTGAAAGCGTTAGCGCCTCATGTAACGCCGCATATTGATGTTGCGAAAGTGGCAATCCATCACATATTCGCAAAATGTCACTGGCTTTATCCGGTACATGGCGTTGACCGCTCTCGATGTAACTCAGTTGAGAGGGGGATGCGCCGATGCTCTCCGCAAACGCCTCTTGGCTCATGCCGAGGTGCTTACGCAGTTCAAGAAGCTTCATGGCTCCAGGGGACATTTTCAAAGGTTGCCAAAAATTGGATGGCCGAAGATAGCTCTAGTCAATCGAAAAGTCAAATCGCAAGTAATTGATAATAAAGGGATTTTTCTAATTTTTATGCGATTTTCGGATGTAAAAAAAACTTTGTTTTTACATTTCAACTGACTCGCCGATGGATGAGAGTGTCTGGCGGCCGATATGAGCGTGAATACTGCAGGTTCCCGGCTGCTGCAGGGTATCGCGTCAATCTTGCAGAGAAGGATGGCAAACGCCACCAATTGACGCCTTGAAAATTCCCCAACCCGTCCCTATACTTAGCACTCGTCACGGCAGAGTGCTAACAGCGCCGCCGGGCGCAATCCCCTTTTTCATGCGGTGACGTCTGCTGCATTTGGAAGAAAACCGTTGCAGGCATCGCCGCAATCAATGCTAACTTATTGAAAATTAAGGAGTTCTCATGAATCTTCGCCCTTTGCACGATCGCGTTATCGTCAAGCGCCTCGACCAGGAAACCAAGACTGCTTCCGGTATCGTTCTGCCTGACGCAGCGACCGAAAAGCCGGACCAAGGCGAAGTCCTGGCCGTCGGCAACGGCAAGATCCTGGAAGATGGCAAGGTCCGTCAACTGGCCGTGAAGGTCGGCGACCGCGTTCTGTTCGGCAAGTACTCCGGCCAGGCCGTGAAGATCGATGGCCAGGAACTGCTGGTCATGCGCGAAGAAGACCTGTTCGCCGTCGTCGAGAAGTAATTCGGCATCCGGCCTTCCTTTTCCTTCTATATAGATAGAGAAAACGTGAAGGCCATCGGCAACAAGACAGCAGCCGGCGCTCCCTGAAGCTTCAGGCCCGAGCCCGGCGACATGAACTGAACCGAATTTCTGGAGAATCCAACATGGCAGCAAAGCAAGTTATTTTCGGCGATGAAGCACGCGCCAAGGTCGTCAACGGCGTCAACATCCTGGCCAACGCAGTCAAGGTCACCCTGGGTCCCAAGGGCCGCAACGTCGTGCTGGAGCGCAGCTTCGGCGCCCCGACCGTGACCAAGGACGGCGTTTCCGTCGCCAAGGAAATCGAACTGAAGGACAAGCTGGAAAACATGGGTGCCCAGCTGGTCAAGGAAGTCGCTTCCAAGACCTCCGACAACGCCGGTGACGGTACCACCACCGCAACCGTGCTGGCCCAGGCCATCGTGCGCGAAGGCTTCAAGTACGTCGCCGCCGGCTTCAACCCGACCGACCTGAAGCGCGGTATCGACAAGGCTGTCACCGCCATCGTCGGCGAAGTCAAGAACCTGGCCAAGCCCACCACCACCTCCAAGGAAATCGCTCAAGTCGGCTCGATCTCGGCCAACTCCGACGCGGACATCGGCGACATCATCGCCAAGGCCATGGAAAAGGTCGGCAAGGAAGGCGTCATCACCGTCGAAGACGGCAAGTCGCTGGAAAACGAACTGGACATCGTCGAAGGTATGCAATTCGACCGCGGCTACCTGTCGCCGTACTTCATCAACAACCAAGAGAAGCAGATCGTCGCCCTGGACAATCCCTTCATCCTGCTGTTCGACAAGAAGATCTCCAACATCCGTGACCTGCTGCCGGTGCTGGAACAAGTCGCCAAGGCTGGCCGTCCGCTGCTGATCGTGGCTGAAGACGTCGAAGGCGAAGCCCTGGCGACCCTGGTGGTCAACAACATCCGTGGCATCCTGAAGACCGCTGCCGTCAAGGCTCCTGGCTTCGGCGACCGCCGCAAGGCCATGCTGGAAGACATCGCCATCCTGACCGGCGGCCAAGTGATCGCTGAAGAAGTCGGCCTGACCCTGGAAAAGGCTACCCTGGCTGAACTGGGCCAAGCCAAGCGCGTTGAAATCGGCAAGGAAAACACCACCATCATCGACGGCAACGGCGAAGCCGCTGGCATCGAAGCACGCGTGGCAATGATCCGCACCCAGATCGGCGAAGCGACCTCCGACTACGACCGTGAAAAGCTGCAAGAGCGCGTGGCCAAGCTGGCTGGCGGTGTTGCACTGATCAAGGTTGGCGCTGCCACCGAAGTCGAAATGAAGGAAAAGAAGGCCCGCGTCGAAGACGCCCTGCACGCTACCCGTGCTGCTGTTGAAGAAGGCGTCGTGCCTGGCGGTGGCGTTGCCCTGCTGCGCGCTCGCGCCAACGTCAAGGACCTGAAGGGCGACAACGCCGACCAGGAAGCCGGTATCAAGATCGTGCTGCGCGCCATCGAAGAGCCGCTGCGCCAGATCGTCTTCAACGCCGGCGATGAGCCGTCGGTGGTGGTGAACAAGGTGCTGGAAGGTTCGGGCAACTTCGGCTACAACGCCTCCAACGGCACCTACGGTGACCTGGTGGAACTGGGCGTGCTGGATCCGGCCAAGGTGACCCGTTCGGCCCTGCAGAACGCTGCCTCCGTGGCCAGCCTGATCCTGACCACCGACGCCCTGGTGGCCGAAGTGGCGGACGACAAGCCGGCCGGCATGCCTGGCGGCATGGGTGGTATGGGCGGCATGGGCGGCATGGACGGCATGATGTAATTTGCCTTCCGGCCCAAGGCCATGCATCGCATGGCCTGTGCTGCAAGAAAAAAACCCGCATCAGCGATGATGCGGGTTTTTTGTTGGGCGGCGATCGCAGCGGATCTGGCATGCAAAGCCTCCCTGCCAGCGCGCGCAGCCGCGTCTACCGGGCATCCAGCGGACAAAGTTTTCTGCATAAAAAAAGACCCGCATCCTTGCAGATGCGGGCCAAAACATCGGGCTCCCACGAGCCCGATGCAGTGCCAGAACTTAGAAGCTGTGGATCAGGCCGGCGTTGATGCCGGTCTGGCTGCGATCACTACCCGGCACACGGTCGCTGGCCAGGCCAACGCTGTACATGTCGGACGAGCGCAGGTTGCGCACGACGGCGTAGGTGGAAGTGCGCTTGGACAACTCGTACTTGGCACCCAGGTTGACCTGCAGCAGACGGCCGTCGGCGCTGCGGGCGAACTTGGCGCGGGTGTACTGCAGGCTGCTGATCAGCGACAGGGCCGGCGAGACCTGGTAGTGCACGCCGAAGTCCAGCGTGCTGCTGGACTCGTTGTTGTAGCCACCAATGACGAAGTCGCCGTCGCTTGGCATGCTGTAGAGAGGCGTGTCACGACGGTCCTTGGGATGTGCCAGCGCAGCGAAACTGTAGTTGTGCTTCGGATTGTCGGCGATTTCCGAGGGCACCTTGGCCAACGGCAGCTTCACGCGCGAGTAGGAGCCATAGACCCGGGCCGGTCCGAACTGGTAAGCGGCCGCCAGGGTCCAGGTCTTCAGGCAAGTGTCGCCCGCCTTGTCGCCGATCTTGTCCTTGCCCATGGCCATCACTGCGCCGTTGCAAGCTGCCGCGCCGTTGACGTCGCTGGCGGACTTGCCGCCCATCTTGCTCTGGAAGTAGCCCAGGCCGATGTTCAGCGGACCGTTGGCGTAGGTACCGCCCAAGCCGAAGGATTGGCCGGCGCCGGTGCTGCCAGGCTCCTCGCCGAAGCCATAGATGACGCTACCGGTGAAGCCGCTGAAGTTCGGGGTGTTGTAGCGGATGGAGTTGTTGACGCGCTCGCCGTTGGTGCGATCCAGGTTCAGCGAGTGAACCCGGCTGACCACGCCACCGAAGTCGCCCGGGGAGGTGATGCTGCCCACGTCGTCCAGCACGTCTTTCTGGCGGCCCGCCAGGATGGTACCGAAGTTGCCGGACAGGCCAATGGTGGCCTGGCGACCCCACAGCACACCCTTCTGACCCGCCTCGCCGGTATCGAGGTTGAAACCGTTCTCGATGGTGAACAGCGCCTTGATGCCGCCGCCCAGGTCTTCCACGCCCTTCACACCCAGGCGCGAACCCTTCATCAGGCCGGAATCGAGAGCCATCTGGCCGCCCGTATCCTTGCCGCCAGTGGAGATCTTGTTGGTGTAGGACAAGCTGGCATCGACCGCACCGTAGATGGTCACGCTGCTCTGCGCGTGCGCCGCGCCGCCGAAGGCCGCCAGCACGGCCAGTGCCAGGATGGACTTTTTCATAGAGTACTCCGTAGTGGTTTGATTGCTGTTGATTGAAGGGCGGTACCGCTGCACGGCGAGCGGGACGCCCCGGCTTCCCAAAGAAAAATCAAGAAGTCACGGCAAATTTAAACCGACTTTATTTCCTCAAAAGCCTCATTCTTTGAAATGCACTGCTTTATAAGAATATTCTGTAGCTTTATAGCAACCAATGTCGCGCATATTGGTCAGCCTGCCGACCATGTTTTCAGTAGTGGAATCGACACTGGTGAATCACCACCCGACCCGCCACGCGTTCGATGACGAGCCGGTGCTCGCCCTGCAGGCGCACCGCGTAAAGACCCGGCAAGCGCAGGGGCAAGCCCACCTGGCGGGCGGGGGGAATGCAAGCACCGTCACGCAGGCGGCGTATCAAATGAAGCAATTCGCGCGCAACGCGGCGGTCGTGGCAGCGCCACCAGGCCAGGTCCTCGCGCGCCAGGGGAGACATCCATACCGGTGTCATGGTGTGTCCCTGATCGGCAACAGGTCGGCGCGCAACTGCAGCAGGCTGCATAGCAGGCGTTCGGCATTGAGGTCGTTGCCCAGCAGGTGCAGGGCTTCCTGCACGCCGCGCCAGACCGGTTCGCGGACCAGCACCAGGTTGTCGGCGCCGGCTCGGGTGAGGATGACTTCGTCGATATCGGCCAGCTCCAGCAGCGCGTCGAGGCGCTCTGCCAGGTCAGTGACGGGAAAGGCATACATGGGAAGGATTCCGGGGACGGGGTCCGGCGCGCTGCAGCAGTTGCAGCACGCGGGACAAAAAACTCAGGAAGATAAGCCCTGGCGCTGCCACTGGCCCCGTTCAAAGCAAAAATGAAGTCGGCGACAAAACTTATTCGACAACTTTCTCGCGCAACATCGAGACCCACGCGCCGCACCGCCCCCCCCACACCGCCAAACCGGCCGCAAAGCCAATGCACAAGCGGCTTCCCGCCGCCTGCTAAGACGCGCCAGTTATATGCATAGACGAAAATTTATTTTCCCCATATAACCGTGCCGCCTTAAAATAGCGGCTTCTTATAAAAATATTGATGGCAGTGGAGACCTGAGGTCCTGACCCGCCCGCAGCGTCCCACGATGCCGCGCTGGCACTGGCACCCGGGGGCCCGCTGCCATTCTTCTTTTCCATCATGATCGAAATACAAGCTGTCACCCAGCGGTTCGGCAATGTCGAAGCGGTGCGCAATGTCGATTTGTCGATCCGCAAGGGCGAGATCTTCGGCATCATCGGCCGCAGCGGCGCTGGCAAGAGCACGCTGGTGCGTACCCTGAACCTGCTGAATCGTCCCACGTCCGGGCGCATCGTCCTGGATGGCCAGGACCTGACCTCGCTGTCCTCGTCCCAGCTGCGCGAAGCGCGCCGTGGCATCGGCATGATCTTCCAGCACTTCAACCTGCTCTCCTCGCGCAGCGTCTACGACAACATCGCGCTGCCGCTGGAACTGGCCGGCAAGAGCAAGTCGGAGATCGCGGCCAAGGTCGAACCCCTGCTGGAACTGGTCGGCCTGACCGCCCTGCGCGATCGCTATCCGGCGCAGATCTCCGGCGGCCAGAAGCAGCGCGTGGGCATCGCCCGCGCCCTGGCCAACGATCCCAAGGTCCTGCTCTCGGACGAAGCCACCTCGGCGCTGGACCCGGAAACCACCCGCTCCATCCTCGAACTGCTGCGCAAGATCAACAAGGAACTGGGCCTGACCATCGTGCTGATCACGCACCAGATGGAAGTCATCAAGCAGATCTGCGACCGCGTGGCCGTGATGGAAGCCGGCCAGGTGATCGAACAGGGCGAAGTGCTGGACGTGTTCCGCCAGCCGCGCCATGAAGTCACCCGCGCGCTGATCGGCGACGTCATTGCCCACGAGCTGCCCAAGGGCGTGCTGGCCCGCCTGCGCGAGCGCCTGGCGCGTGCCGACGCCGGCCAGGGCACGGACCACCTGTTCCGCTTCGCCTTCACCGGCAACGATGTGGACCAGCCGCACCTGTCGGAAGCGGTGCGCCGCTTCAACCTGAATTTCAACATCCTGCACGGCCAGATCGACGAGATCCAGGGCCAGGCTTTCGGCTCGCTGGCGATCCTCGCCAACGGCACCCAGGACAACATCAACCAAGCCATGCAATACCTGCGCGAGCAGGGCGTGGTCGTCGAGGAGCTCAACCATGTCATCTGAACTGATCGATCTGTTCGTCAGCTCCTTCGGCGAGACGCTGATGATGGTGGTGATCTCGGGCGTGGTCGGCTCGCTCCTGGGCATCCCGCTCGGCATCGCCCTGCACATCACCGAATCCAAGGGCGTGCTGCCCAATGTCGCCTTCAACCGCATCGCCGGCCTGCTGGTCAATGCGGTGCGCTCGACGCCCTTCATCATCCTGCTGGTGGCGGTGATCCCGATGACGCGCTTTTTCGTCGGCACCTCCATCGGCACCGCCGCGGCCATCGTGCCGCTGACCATCGCCGCCGCGCCCTTCATTGCGCGGCTGGTCGAGACCGCCCTGCGCGAAGTCGATCACGGCCTGGTCGAAGCGGCGCAAGCCATGGGCGCCACCACCTGGCAAATCATTTATAAGGTCTTGGTGCCTGAAGCATTTGCTGGTATCGTCGCCGGTCTCACGATCACCTTCGTCAGCCTGGTCGGTTATTCGGCCATGGCCGGTGCGATCGGTGGCGGCGGCCTGGGCGACCTGGGCATCCGCTACGGCTACCAGCGCTTCCTGCCGGAAGTGATGCTGGCCGTGGTGCTGATCCTGATCGTGTTCGTCCAGCTGGTGCAATCCCTGGGAGACCTGCTGGTCCGCAAGCTCAGCCACCGCTGAACACCGCAATTCATAAAAAACGGCAGCGATCCGCTGCCCACCTCAAAGCTCGAAAGGAAAGTCATGAAGCGTCGTCAGTTGATTCAATTCATCGCAGGCCTGGGCCTGGCCGCCGGCCTGGTGTCTGCCCCGGCCATGGCCGAAGACCAGATCAAGATGGGCGTGACCGCCGGTCCCCACGCCGAGATCATGGAACAGGTCAAGAAGCTGCTGGAAAAAGACGGCGTGCAGATGAAGGTCATCGAATTCACCGACTACATCCAGCCCAACGCGGCCCTCTCGGCCGGCGACCTGGACGCCAACTCCTACCAGCACCAGCCCTACCTGGATGCGCAGATCAAGGACCGCGGCTACAAGTTCGTCAGCGTGGGCAGCACCATCACCTTCCCGATGGGCGTGTACTCCAAGAAGATCAAGTCGCTCAACGACCTGAAACAAGGTGCGCGCGTGGGCGTGCCCAACGATCCGACCAATGGTGGCCGTGCCCTGCTGGTGCTGCAAGCCAAGGGCGTGATCAAGCTCAAGGCCGATGCCGGCCTGAAGGCAACCCCGCTGGACATCGTCGAGAACCCCAAGAAGATCAAGATCGTCGAACTGGATGCCGCCCAATTGCCGCGTTCGCTGGATGACTTCGACGCTGCCGTCATCAACGGCAACTACGCTGAATCGGCCGGCCTGTCGCCGACCAAGGATGCGATTGCCGTGGAAGCCTCCACCGGTCCCTACGCCAACGTGATCGCCGTGCGTATCGCCGACAAGGACAAGCCTTGGGTCGCCAAGCTGGTCAAGGCCTACCACAGCCCGGAAGTGAAGAAGTTCGTGCTGGAAAAGTACAAGGGTTCCGTGATCACCTCCTGGTAATCCGCCACCCCGTACTTGCCTGCATCAACGAAAAGGCCAGCTCATCGAGCTGGCCTTTTTCATTGGACGGGAATCGGCAGCTTGCCGGTGATCCCCAAAAAACTTAGTTTTTGCAATCCGCTTTCTAAGTTTTCCGGAAAGCAAAACTTAGATAACTCAGATTCAACGCCCCCGGTGATCCGGAGCGTCTCGCCAGTCATAGTCGTCGTCTTCCTCTTCATCCTCGGCCTGCAGGGCATCGGGATTGTCGGTGGACCGATAGGTTGCCAGCAGTTCGGCACGCGATTGCGGCGTCTCCAGCGAGATGCGGCCCAGTGCGCCGCTGCGGTAATCCTGCAGGAAGGTGTGCGCGGCCTTCTCGAAATCGTACTCGCCGCCCTTGAGGCGGAAACCGCGCTTGGCCGCCACCCCCTCCACCACGGCAACGCCATCCATGCCGTCGGTATTGAAGCCATAGCGCGCCTTGAGCAGCTGCGGATAGCGCTGCAGCAGCAGGTCGGCCAGGAAGGTCGCCACTTCCTCTTCGATGAGTGCATTGCTGCCCACCGCATGGCTGGCCGCCAGCATCAGGCCATCGCTGGGATGTTCGATCTTGGGCCAGAGCATGCCGGGGGTGTCGGTGAGCACCATGTTGTTGCCCAGGTAGAGACGCTGCTGGGTCTTGGTCACGGCCGGTTCATCACCGACGGCGGCCACGCGTTTTTTCAGCAGCGCATTCATCAGGGTCGACTTGCCCACGTTGGGAATGCCCATGATCATCATGCGCAGCGGCTTCAAGGCAGTACCGCGATGCGGTGCCACCTGCATGGCCAGCTTGGGCACGCGCGCCACATCGGAGGGCTTCTTGCAGGACAGGGCCACGGCCGTGACGCCCTTCTGGCTGTTGTAGTAGTCGATCCAGGCTTGGGTAGCCACCGGGTCGGCCATGTCGGTCTTGTTGAGGATCTTCAGGCAGGGGCGCTGGCGTGCATTGCGCAGCTGCTCGATCATGGGATTGCAACTGGCCTGCGGCAGGCGGGCATCGACCACTTCGATGACCATATCGACTTTTTCCATGCTCTCCGCGGCCTTGCGGCGGGCAGAGTTCATGTGACCGGGGAACCATTGGATGGACATGCGGGGCTTCTTTCTGATGCGTATTTCGTTGAAGGCGCTATTTTACGGCCCTGCCCCGCCAATCCCTAACAAATCCCCAAGAAAACGGCCTGCCGCGCGCAAGTCGGGGCAGGCCGTTGGACGGGGAACAACACCCGCACTCACGCGCGGCGCGTCACCCATTGCTCCTTGACAACACCGACGAAGCGCCATACCAGCCACAGCGCCGTGCCGTAGCCCGCCGCCATGGCGCCAAAAGCCAGCCCATTGCGCAGGCTCCACGCCTGCACGCTATGCAGGATGGCCCCCATCAAGGCCACCCCCACCAAGGCACCGATCTGGCGATTGGCGTTCAGTGCCGCGGCGGCGCTATTGGCATGGGCCTTGCCGGCCACCTGCATGACCACCGTGGTCATGGCGGGAATGGCGGTGCTCACGCCCAGGTTGGCGGCAGCGCAGACCAGGGCCAAGATCCAGTAGGGCGTCTCGGGGCGGAAGCTGATCGCCACCGCAGTAAAGGCAGCGCCCACCGACAAGCCCAGCAGCAGCGGCACACGCGGTCCCCAGTGGGCCGACATGCGGCCCGACATCAGGTTGCCGAAGAAGATCACCGCCATCATCGGCACCAGTTGCAAGCCGGTCTGCAAGGCGTCGGCACCACGCCCCTGCTGCAGGAACAGGGCCAGGTAGAACAGGTTGCCATAGACGCCAAAGTTGATCAGGAAACCAATGCCATTGGCCGCCGCGAACTGCGGCGTGGCAAACAGCGCACGCGGCAACAGCGGTGCGATGCCACGCAGTTCATGGCGCACCAGAGCCACCGCGGCCAGCACCGCCACGACCAGCCCGACCAGGATGCGCGGCGAAATCCAGCCATAGACCGGCCCCTGGATCAGCACGAAGGACAGCGCGGCCAGCATCACCACGCCAGCCAGGTGACTGAACAGGTGCAGGGCGCGGGCATGACCGGCCACCTGCGGGATCAGCTTACGGGCCATCAGCAAACCCACCAAGCCGACCGGCACGTTGATGAGGAACACGCTGCGCCAGCCCAGCCAGTGGATCAGCACGCCGCCCAGCAGCGGTCCGGCAGCCGCGGCCAGGCCGACGGTCGCCGACCAGACGCCCAGCATGCGGGCACGCACGCGGTCATCCTCATAGACGTGCGTGAGCAGGCTCAGCGAACTGGGCATGAAGAAGGCCGCGCCCAAGCCCTGCAGCAGGCGTGCCGCGATCAGGAAGGGACCGTTGGGTGCCGCCCCGCACAGCAAGGAGGCCAGCACGAACAGGAACAGCCCGGCCAGGTACAGCCGGCGTGCACCGAAGCGGTCGGCCAGCGCGCCACCCACCAGCAGCATGGCAGCAAAGGTCAGCGTGTAGCCGTCGACGATCCACACCAGCATGGACAAGGGCGCATCCAGGCTGGTGGAGATATTGGACAGCCCGACGTTGACCACCGTCACGTCCAGCATGGCCATGACGAAACCGATGGCCAGCGCCACCAGGGGCAGCATGCCGGCGCGCGGCGCGGCATCGGCAAGGGGAGGCGCCAGCACCGGGGCTGGCGCACGAGGGCATTGTGTGGAAGACATGGCAAGAGGACTTTCTGCACGCAGGGTGCGAGGGAAAACCGCAAACCCGCGACCGGAGAAGGCCGGGGCGGGGTTGAATGGGCCAGATTCTAGGCTTGGGCCGTGATGCAATAAAGAGGTATAAAATCAGCGCGCTGATGCAAATTTGCATCACGCCCTTCCCTCACTTCCCTCACTTCCCTTCTTGCAGCAAAGGCACATCATGGATTGGGACAACGCCCGCATCTTCCTGGCCATCTATCGCGTGGGCACCTTGCGCGGAGCCGCCGAACACCTGGAGATCGACCAGGCCACCGCGGGCCGTCGATTGGCCTCACTGGAAAGCTCGCTGGGTGCGCGCCTGTTCCTGCGCACGCCCAGCGGCTACGTACCCACCCCGGCGGGCGAACTGGCGGCGGCAGCAGCCACCCAGATGGAGCAAGGCGCGGAACAGTTGCAACGGCAGATGCAGGGCATGGATGAACGCCTGTGCGGCGTGGTGCGGCTGGCGGCCACCGATATAACGGCGCGCCATTTCCTCTTGCCGGCGCTGCACCGGCTGCGCCAGGCACATCCGAAAATCCGCGTGGTGCTCTCGACCTCCACCCAGATCACCAACCTCACCAAGCGTGAAGCCGACATCGCCGTGCGCACCGTGCGCCCGGATGCGCCGGACCTGATCGCGCGCCATCTCAAGCGGCTGCATACCGGCATGTATGCCTCCAAAGCCTATGTGAAAAAGCGCGGACTGCCCGATCCCGGTACGGGCCTCAAGGGACATGACGTGGTGATCTATCCGCGCAGCGTCTCGCCCAGCAAGTCCGAGCAGATCTGCGGCGAATCCATTGCGCACGCCAGCGTGGCCATGGAAGTGAGCACCGGGCTGGTCATGTATGACAGCCTGCAGGCGGGTTTCGGCATTGGCGAACTGCCCACGCACGTGGGCGACAAGACCAGCGGCCTGGTGCGCATCTGGCCGCAGCGGGCCGTGCCTTACGACATGTGGCTGGTGCTGCACAGCGATTTGAACCGCACGGCCCGGGTGCGGGCGGTGGCCGATGCGATCATTGGGGCCTATGAGGCTTATGAGACCCCAGAGGCCCATGAGGCTCATGAGGCAAATGCGCCTGCCGAGGTTTGATGAAGGATGCTGCGGGCGGCGCACTGCCTGCCCCTGTGCATAAAAACAAGGCGCGACAAAAACCTTAGTTTTTATCGCGCCATTTCTTAAAAACGCCTGTGGAAAATCTAACTTTCACTCCAGGTCGGCCAGCACCTTCAGGTGGGCCACCACGCTGCGTCCCAGCGCAGACAGGTTGTAGCCGCCCTCCAGGCAACTGACGATGCGGCCCTTGGCGTACTGGTCGGCGATCTTCATGATCTGCCGCGTCATCCAGGCGTAATCCGCTTCCACCAGGCCCATCTGGCCCATGTCATCCTCGCGGTGGGCATCGAAACCGGCCGAGATGAAGATCATCTGCGGCTGGTGCGCATGCAGCGCCGGCAGCCATTTCTCGGTCACCAGCTGGCGCACCGCACTGCCATCGGAATAGGCCGGCACCGGCACGTTGACGATGTGCGATTCGGTCGGCCCGTCGCCCGAAAAGGGATAAAAGGGATGCTGGAAAAAGCTCACCATCAGCACCCGGGGATCATGGGCAAAAATGTCTTCGGTGCCATTGCCGTGATGCACGTCGAAATCGATCACGGCCACCCGTTCCAGCCCGTGCACGTCGATGGCATGGCGCGCCGCCACCGCCACGTTGTTGAACAGGCAGAAGCCCATGGCCTTGCCCGGCGTGGCGTGATGACCCGGCGGGCGCACCGCGCAGAAGGCATTGTCCAGTTCGCCGGCCAGCACCGCATCGGTCGCGGCCACGGCGGCACCGGCCGCGCGCAGGGCGGCTTTCCAGCTGTGCTTGTTGAGCAGGGTGTCACCATCGACCGAATGGTAAGGCTCGCCGGACAGGCTCAGGGCGTGGCTGTGCTCGCGCACGTAATCGACGGCGGCGGCGGTGTGCACCCGCTCCAGGTCGGCCGGATCGGCCAGCGGAGCTTCGCGGCGGTCGAGGAACTGGTCAATGCGGCTCAGGATCAGCTGGTCCTCGATCGCTTCCAGGCGAGCGGGCGTCTCGGGGTGCCAGTCACCCATTTCATGGCGCTGGCAATCGGCGTGCGTATAGATGGCGGTGGTCATTCTTGCTCTTGTTGCGATCTTGTTGCGATGATATTGCCACCAGGCAAGCACCAGGCTGCCCGGGTTGTCTCCTTGGACTAGTGTACATTGGCTGCCGCCTATCGTGGTCAAAGGCGCGTCGGCACCATGCACCAGCACGGGGCGGCGCGGCCGATGCGGTATACTTGCCCCCTTGTCTGGCCTCCCCCTGCTGCTCATCCTGCTCATGCCCATCTCCTTGCCCCGCCTCACCGCCCTCGCCTCCCCCCTGCTGCTCTCCACACTGTGTGCCTTGCCGATGACCGTGCAGGCGCAGGACGGCAAGCCTGTGGAAAAGAAAACGCAGAAAAAGGCGGTGGACAAGAAAGACAAGAAGACAGCAGAGAAGAAAGCCAGGCCGCCCGCCAAAAAGACGGTGGCCGCTGCCGACCAGGGCGAGTTCGTCAACTTCAACGAGTGGAAGGACGTGGCGCGCTTCATGGATGAGATGGCCGAACGCAACCAGTTCCAGCGCAGCGACCTCAACGCCCTCTTCGCCCAGACCCGCTACGTGGACAGCGCCATCCAGCTCATCAAGCCGGCGCCCAGCAACAAGCCCAAGAACTGGGCGGCCTACCGCGCACGCTTCGTGGAACCGGTGCGCATCAATGCCGGCGTCGATTTCTGGAACACCTATGGCGTGGCCCTGGCGCGCGCCGAGGCGCAATACGGCGTGCCCATGGAGATCATCGTCGGCATCATCGGCGTGGAAACCGTCTATGGCCGCAATACCGGCAACTTCCGCGTCATGGATGTGTTGACCACGCTGGCCTTCGACTACCCCAACACCGCCAACCGTGATGCGCGCATGGCCTTCTTCCGCGGCGAGCTGGAAAACACCCTGCTGCTGGCGCGCGAGGCCGGCATCGATCCGATGTCCTTGCGCGGCTCTTATGCCGGCGCCATCGGATGGCCGCAGTTCATGCCGGGCAGCATCCGCGAATACGCGGTGGACTTCGACGGCGATGGCAAGATCGACCTGCGCAATTCGCCCGTGGACGCCATCGGCAGCGTAGCCCACTACCTGGCCGTGCATGGCTGGCAGCGCGGCGAACCGGTGGCCTTCCCGGTCACGGTCTCCAGCGACAACCGCCAGTGGGAAGCCATGCTCAACCAGGGCCTGGAAGCCAAGTACACCGTCGAGGAACTGCAAGCCGCCGGCATCTCCACCTCCGGCCTGCCGGCCGCCCTGCGCTTTGGCCTGGTCGACCTGCAGAACGGCACCGGCCCCACGGAGTACTGGGTGGCCACCAACAACTTCTACGCCATCACGCAGTACAATCGCAGCTACTTCTACGCGATGTCGGTAGCTGACCTCGGCCGTGCCGTTGCCTCGGCGCGCAATCGCTGAACTTCCACCTGAGCCTCGATGAGGGAGCGTGCCCGGCGCGCTCCTGCTCCTTTATTTCCACGACAGAACCACGATGAAACGCATTGCACCCCTGGCCTCCACGCTCATGCTGACGCTGGCCGGCACCTCGCTAGGCCTTGCGGCGACCGCCCGTGCGGCCGACGCCCGCGACGACAAGGGCGAGTCCCTGCCCACCGTCAACGTCACCGCCAGCGGCACCGGACGCGATGCCAGCCGCGTGCGCTCGGCGGGCGTGGCCGGTTTCGACGAGGCGCCGCTGATCGATACGCCGGCCTCGGTGGCCGTGGTCACCGCTGCGCAGATGCGCGACCAGCAATCGCGCCTGCTTTCCGATGTGGTCAAGAACGATGCCTCCATCAACGAGAACTATGCCCCGGTCGGTTACTACGAGAACTTCAGCATCCGCGGCATCACGCTGGACCCGGCCAGTGCCTATCGCATCGACGGCCTCACCGTGGCCGGCGAGCAGACCATCGCGCTGGAGAACAAGGAGCGCGTCGAATTCCTCAAGGGGGTGGCCGGCCTGCAGGCCGGTGTGAGCAGCGCGGGCGGCATCGTCAACTACGTCACCAAGCGTCCGGCCGATGTGCGTTCGATCACGCTGGGGACCGACTCCTACGGATCGCGCTATCTGGCCACCGACCTGGGCACGCTCTTCGGTGAACAGAAACAGTTCGGCCTGCGCATCAATGCCGCGCACGAAGACATCCACTCCTACGTCAACAATGGCGATGGCTGGCGCGACTTCGCTTCGCTCTCGGCGACCTGGGCGTTGTCGTCGAAGACGCTGGTGCAGTTCGACGCCGAATACCAGCAGAAGGCCCAGCACTCTGTGGCCGGTTACCAGCTGCTGGGCGGCACCACGCTGCCCTCGGGCGTCTCGCCCAAGACCATGCTGACGCCGCAATCGTGGGCGCAGCCGGTGCGTGACAGCTCGCTCAACTATCGCCTGCGGGTGGATACCGATTTCAATGCCAACTGGCATGGCTATGTGCAGGCGGGCCGCAGCCGGGCGGTCATCGATGATTACCTGGCTTTCCCCTATGGCAGCGGTGGCGGGGCTTCTTCGACCTTTGCAGCCAACGGCGACTTCGATGTGTATGACTATCGCGTGCCCAACGACGAACGCCGCAATGATGAAGCGCAGGCGGTCATGATCGGCAAGTTCGCGACTGGCTGGCTCAAGCATGAGCTGACCATGGGTGTGGCCATGTCGCGCCGGGTGGTGGATAAATCGGATGGCATCAGCGTGCAAGTGGGAAGCGGGAATATCTACACCGGTACCGAGCAGCTCGCTCCTGCAAACGCGATCATTCCACCCGCCTACAGAAATCTGGACAGCCGACAGAAGGCACTTTTCTTCAGTGATCGGTTGCAATTTTCTGAGCGTTGGCAAGCCCTTGCGGGGGGCCGCGAAGTGTGGCTGAACGAGCAGGCCTTCGGCACTAACCCACGCACCACGTCGCGTAACCTGTTCTTGCCACAATTGGCCTTGATTTTTAAACCAATACAGAACGTCTCTCTATACGGCAGCTACGCGGAAACGCTGACGCTCGGCACTACAGCCCCCTTCTGGACTAGCAACAAATACGAGGTATTAGCACCGTCCGTTGCTAAGCAACTGGAAGCTGGGGTGAAGTACGATGCCTCGCCTGAGCTCGCACTGACCGCTGCCGTATTCCGTATTCGCAAGGCTTACGAGTATCAGAAGCCGGATAACTCTCTCGAAGGTTTAACCTATGTCCAGCAGGGCAAGCAAACCAACACCGGCCTCGAACTCGGCGCCAGCGGCAAGCTCACCCCGCGCCTGGCCGTCGGTGCCAGCGTGACCGCCACCCGCGCGCGCGCCAGCGACACCGGCACCGCCGCCTACGATGGCCAGCAAGTGGTCAACGTGCCGCGCCTGCGCAGCAGCGTCTATGCCGACTACGCCCTGCCGGGCGTGCAAGGCGTGAACCTGATGGGCAGCTGGCTCTACAGCGCCAGCAAGCCTGCCACTCGCGATGGCAGCGTGAGCCTGCCGGCCGTGCATGTGTTCAATGCCGGCCTGCGCTACCAGCTGCGTGTCAGCGGCCACACTGCCACCTTGCGCGCCAACCTCGACAACGTCTTCGACAAGCGATACTGGAAGGATGCCGGCCAGTACCTGGGCGACGGCTACGTGCACCTGGGCGCGCCGCGCACCGCGCGGCTGTCGCTGCAATATGATTTCTGACCTGCCGACCTGCTGAATTTCCATGGACGCCGCTTCCCATCATCTCACCCGCGTCATCAGCCACGGCATGGGCGTGGAGCCGGTCATCTCCGACTGGCCCGCGCTGACCTCGGCGGAGGTCGCGCGCGTGCTGCGCCACTATCCTGGCGTGGGCCAGCCGCTGCGGCTGGAGTGGCACAGCCCGCGCCCGTTCTCGGCGGCCTGCGTGATGCAGACCGAGAGCGGACCTGTCATCGTCAAGCGCCATCATGCGCGCGTGCGCGATGTGGCGGCGTTGGCCGAAGAACATCGCTTCGCTGCGCACCTGCAGGCGCGCGGGCTGCCGGTCAGCAGCGCCCTGGCTACCAATGAGGGCGCCACCGCGCTGGCCGACGACTATTGGACTTATGAAGTTTTCCCGCTGGCGCCGGGCGTCGACCTGTATCGCGAGGCGATGTCGTGGACGCCCTTTACCAGTTGCACCCATGCCCGGTCAGCGGGGCAGATGCTGGCGCGCCTGCACCAGGCCTCGGCCGGTTACGATGCGCCGGCGCGCCCGGCGCGTCCGCTGGTGTCGAGCTTCACCATCTTCTCTCAGGAAGATCCGGTACGTCCGCTGCAGCATTACATCGAGCAGCGCCCGGCCATTGCCGACTATCTCGAAAACCGTCCTTGGCGCGGCGAAGTGGCGCAGCACCTGCTGCCCTGGCATGCCGCGCTCAAACCTTACCTCGATGAATTCGTCCCCTTGTGGACGCACAATGACTGGCACGCCTCCAACCTGCTGTGGAGCGATGCCACGCGTGAAGCCCAGGTCCAGACCGTGCTCGATTTCGGTTTGTGCGATCGCACCTGCGCCCTGCATGACCTGGCTACGGCGATCGAGCGCAACATCGTCGAGTGGCTGGCCATTGCGCAGCGGGCGGAGCAACTGGTGCACCTGGACCTGCTGGATGCGATGCTCGATGGCTATGCCGCCACGCTCCCCCTGACGGCACGCCAGGTGCGTGCACTGGCCGCCCTGCTGCCGCTGGTGCATGCCGAGTTCGCACTGGCCGAGCTGGATTATTTCCATGGGGTGACACAGTCGCCGCAGAATGCCTCGCTGGCCTATGACACCTACTTCCTCGGCCATGCCGACTGGTTCCACTCCAGCGAAGGGCAGCGGCTGCTGGGGCATCTGGAACAACGTGCGCAGGCGCTGGAAAAAAACTAAGTTTTTACTGGCCGTAGATTAAGAAAACGCGTCCGGAAAACTAAGACTTCGCAGAATTGGTATTCGATTGCGCTGGTGGTGCGAGAGATAGAGGACACCGCATTTCAATGCGCCGAGATTTCTACTGTGTTGCGCCCTCCAGCGCCCGTGATGGGCGCACCTGTCTCATCAGCTGACTGCCTCCAGGATCACTTGTTGATGCGCGTGGAAATTCCTGGCGGGCCCGCCAACAACAAAAAAAGGCTCGCCGATGAGAGCCGCTTTCACAAAAACAATCCCTCTCGCCATAAGAGCGCCTTGATGCCTGTAAAATCATGGCGGCTTTCCGTAAAGATCAATCAATAACAAACATCGGCTGCAACGCCAGCTCATCCGCAAAGAGATGTCGGCAACAGGCAGCCTCTTACCCGGGGGGGGGAAATCATGCACTCGAAGCGCAGCTTCGCCAATGCAAGACCGTTGCCAGTCAGCGCACTGGCAACACTGCTGCTGATCGGCAGCACCGCGAACGCCCAGGTGGCGTCATGGACCGGCAACGTCGACAACAACTGGACCAACAACAGCAACTGGCAATGGACGGGGGCAGCCCCCACCTCCACGGATGCTGCGGTCATCAATGCCTATCCCGGCGTCGATCCGGTGCTTTCCAGCAACACCACCATCCAGGCACTGACCGTCGGCGGCAGTACGGTGGGCAACCTGCAGATCAACCAGGCGACGCTGAACACCTCGTCGATCCTGATCGGCAACAGCAACGGCTCCAACGGCACCATTACCGTCACCGGCAGCGGCACCAATGGCAGCGCCCGGCTCAACAGCAGCGGCGATGCGATCGTCGGCCTCAATGGCGTCGGGTCCTTGACGCTTGGCGCCGGGGCGCTCGCCAACGTCAGCGGCACCACGTATGTCGGTGGTGGCAGCGGTGGCGTAGGCAACCTCACGATCAATACCAACAGCAGCCTGATCGGCAACGGCCTGGTCATCGGCAACACCGGAGCGGTCGGCACGATACGGGTCGATGGCGGTGTCGTCAACATGAGCGGCTCGGTGGTGCTGGGTAGCGGCGGCGGCAGCAATGGCAGCGCCAGCCTGATCAACGGGGCGCAATGGCTGATCGGTGACCGCCTCACGGTCGGCAGTGGCGGCAGTGCCAGCCTTTCCATCACCGGTGGCTCCACGGTGGATTCGGTTACCGGCGTGATCGGTACCGCCGGCAGCACGCTGGCAACCGTCAATATCAGCGGCGTCAGCAGTCGCTGGACCAATACCGGTTCGCTCTTCGTGGGCACGGTCAACGATGGCAACCTCACCATCAGTGGCAGTGCCAATGTCAGCAGCGCCTATACGGTAATCGGGCGCCAGGGCAGCTCCAACAGCAGCGTCAGCGTCAGCGGCACCGGTTCTTCGCTGGCGGCGGGCAACCTCACCGTAGGCGGTGACGCCGGCTCCGGCTCCACGGGCGGCACCGGAGGACTTACCGTCAGCCATGGCGCCAATGCGACCGCCGCGGTCGTGCATCTGGGTGACGTTACTGGCGCGCGCGGCACGCTCACGGTCAACAATGCCAACTTCACCGCCAGCGATCGCCTGTCGATCGGCTACGGCGACGGTGCCAGCGGCAACCTCAGCATCAGCAATGGCGGCGTGGTCACCGATACGGGCGCTCTGGTCGGCCACCTGGCAGGCAGCAGCGGCAATGTCACCGTGTCCGGCAGCGGCAGCAAGTGGATCAACACCGGCGTGCTCTACGTGGGCAACGTCGGCAGCGGCAACCTGACCATCTCGGGAGGCGGCAACGTCACCAGCACCGATGGCTATGTGGGAACCGAAGCGGGGTCCAACAGCAGCGCCCTGGTCACCGGCAGCGGCTCGGTCTGGAACCACTCGGGAGACTTCCTGGTCGGCCACAACAATGGTGCCACGGGCAGCGTCGTCATCTCGGGCGGCGGCCGCATCAACGATGTGCAGGGCCTGCTGGGCGACCTCAATGGCGCCTCCGGCACCATGACGGTGACCGGGGCCGGCTCCACCTGGAGCAGCAGCTCGGACGTCAACGTTGGTCGCCTGGGCAACGGTACGCTGACCATCTCCGATGGCGGGCAGGTCACCGGCAACCGCAGCTATATCGCCAACAATGCCAACAGCAACGGCAGCGTGACGCTGACCGGTGCCAACTCGGCCTGGATCACCACCAACTCCTTGCATGTCGGGGCCGGTGGCAATGGCACCCTGACCATCAGCAACGGCGCGCGCGCTACCGCCTCGGTGATCCGCATCGCCACCAGCAGTGGTTCCACAGGTACCCTCAACGTCGGTGCCGCCCCTGGCAGCACGGCAGCCGCGCCCGGCCAGCTCGACACCACATCGCTGGCCTTCGGCGCCGGCAACGGTACGCTGAACCTGAACCACAATGCCAGCGGCAGCAGCAACTACACGCTGGCAGCGGCCATCTCGGGCAACGGCACGATCAACCAGCTGGCCGGCGAAACGGTCTTCAGCGGCAACTCGACCAGCTTCGCCGGCCGCACCAATGTCAATGGCGGCAAGCTCAGTGTCAACGGCGTGCTGGGTGGCACAGTGCGCGTCAACAGTGGCGGCACCCTCTCCGGCACCGGCACGGTGGGCAGCACCACCGTCGCCGCCGGTGGCACGCTGGCCACGGCCGGCACGTCGACGCTGACGGTCCAGGGCAACCTGAACCTGCAGGACGGCGCCACCACCCAGGTCAGCACCAGCGCCGACGGCAGCGGCGGCCTGATCCAGGTCAACGGCAATGCCACCCTGGCCGGCAGCCTGTCGATCGCCGCCGGCAGCGGCGCCTATGCGCTGAGCACGCCCTATACCATCCTGTCGACCAGTGGCGGCGTGAGCGGCACCTTCAATGCCGTGCGCAGCGACTTTGCCTTTGTCTCGCCCACGGTCAGCTATACCGGCAATGCGGTGCAATTGACGATGGCGCGCAACGGCAACAGCTATGCCTCGGTCACCACTACCGGCAACCAGGCCAGCGTGGCCAATGCCCTGAGCCAGGCCGGCCAGGTGACAGGCCTGTCCAGCGCCATGCGCGCCAAACTGGCGCTGATCGACGGCCTGTCGGCGGTGCAGGCGCGCAGCGCCTTCGAGAGCCTGGGGGGACGCGCCTATCAGGGCCTGTCCACGCTGGGCCTGATGGGCCAATCGCTGCAGACCCTGGGTAACCGCAACATCGGCGGCGGGTCCGCCTTCTCCGGCGGCAGCGGTTTTGCGATGAGCCAGCTGCAACTGGCCTCGGCTGAGACGGATCGCTATGACTACCAGTACAGCGCCGCTACCATGACCGACAGCAGCAACGGCAGCAGTGGCCTGTTGCCCTTGCGTGCGCGCGAAGATGGCGGCGCCTGGGCGCAGGTTGCGGGCGGCCATGGCAATACCCGCTCCGACGGCAACGCCGCCGGCTACACCAGTAACAGCAATGGCCTGCTGGTGGGGGTGGAACGGGTGCTGGATGATCGCTGGAGTGCGGGCCTGGCCTATCACTACGACAATACCCGCCTGGCCTACAACACCGCCGGCGACAGCGCCAAGGTCGAAGGCCATCAGGTTGCCGTGTACGCGCAGTACCAGAGCGGTGACTGGCGCTTCAAGGGCATCGTCGGTTATGGCCGCAACCAGTACGCTACCCAGCGCAGCATCGTGATCGGCAATGATGTCTCGCGCGCGAGCGGTGACTACAACGGCGATGAACTGGGCCTGCATGCCGAGGCCAGCTATCGTATCGATCGTGGCAGCTACGTGTTCGAGCCGCTGGTCTCGCTGCAAGGCACGCTGCTGCGCCAGGATGCCTTCTCCGAAAACGGTGCCGGTGTGCTCGGCCTCAATGCCAGTGCACAGACTTCACGCTCGGCGGTGTCGATGGTGGGTGCCCGCTGGCACCTGCCCCTGCGCGAAGACGGCAAGCTGCAGAGCGAGCTGCGTGCCTTCTGGAGCCATCAATGGCTGGATGCCGGCGGTAGCCTCAACGCCTCCTTCCAGGGCGCGCCGGGCGTCAACTTCCAGGTCGCCGGCCTGCAACAGAAGCGCGATGGCCTGGTGCTGGGTGCGGGCCTGTCCGGCAAGCTGGGCCAGGCGTCGAGCCTGTTCCTTGACTACAACTTGGGCCTGAACGACCTGCAGACCCAGCACGCCGTGGTGGCGGGCTGGCGTTATCGCTGGTAACTCCTTGGCATGGCAGCAGTGCGGATTCCTGAGAACAGCAAGCCGCACTGCTGCCCGCCGGCCTGCGCCTTGGGCGCGGGCCATTGGACGTACTGCATCGGCAACAGGGAGGTATGGCCCTGGCTCTTGTCTCCTCTGCGCTTGGTTTGAAGTGGCCTGATGCTGGCAATCAGGCAAAGTCCTTGATGGTCTCCGGCTCGATCAACACCATGTTCTCATTGGCACCCAGCCAGACCTGCCCGTCCTGGATCGTGCATTGCAGCTGCATGGTGCGCTGGGCCAGCGCCGCCAGGGCCTGGCTGGCCTCGGCCGGGATGTTGATGACCTTGAGATTCTTGGCGCGATCCACGCGGCTGCCGGTCTGGTTCCACCAGATGTGGGAGGTGCTGCTGTAGCTGTAGACCAGCACCTTGTCCGCACGCCCACAGGCCTTGAGGATGGCGCGGTCATCCGGCTGGCCGACTTCCACCCACACTTCGATGGCGCCGGTCAGGTCCTTCTGCCACAGGTCCGGCTCGTCGGTATCGGACAAGCCCTTGCCGAAGGCCAGGGCCTCGCTGGCATTGAGCGCGAAAGCAAGCACGCGGATCATCATGCGCTCGTCGGTCTCGGAAGGATGGCGGGCGATGGTCAGGGCATGCTGCTGGTAATAGTGCCGGTCCATGTCGGAAATCTGCAGGTCGGCCTTGAAGATGGTGGATTTGAGCGCCATGGGAATCTGTTCGTGCGGGAAAAGGCAGCAGCGCAGCCGGGCCGCGCCGCCAAAGGTTGGCAAGCATAGCCGATCTGGCGCGGCCGTGGGCGTTTGTGTTGGAGCAGGTCAAACCGGGGGCGAGTCACCGTGGCTTCCCCCGCTGTGGCCGTGCGACAATGCCCCTATGAGCACTTCTTCACCTTCCCCAGCCCTTTCCCCGACAACTACGAGCGACAAGGACGTCGTAGCCCTTACCCGCGCCTGGTTGGAGCAGGCCGTGATCGGCCTGAATCTCTGTCCATTTGCCAAGTCGGTCCATGTGAAGAATCAGGTCAGATACCACGTCAGCCGGCATCAGGATTGGGATGCACTTTCCGTTGAGCTGGAACAAGAACTGAGCTTTCTCGCACAAGCCGACCCGGAACAGGTGGATACCACCCTCTTCATCATCCCGCTCGCATTAGCCGATTTTTACGAGTACAACGACTTCCTGGACTGGGCCGACCGCCTGCTGGAAAGACTGGAGCTGGACGGGCAATTGCAGATCGCCAGCTTCCACCCGGATTACCAGTTTGCCGACGCGGGACCCGACGATATCGAGAACTACAGCAATCGCTCGCCTTTTCCCATCCTCCATCTGTTGCGAGAAAGCAGCATCGACCGGGCCGTGGCGGCCTACCCCGATGCGGCCGCCATCTTTGAGAAAAACATGGCTACCTTGCGCAAATTGGGGCTAAGTGGGTGGAATATGCTCCCATTTGTCGTATCAAAAGAACAACGCTAGCAAATGGGCAAAAAATCCTGTTAATATCTGTTACAAATTCGAAAATGAGTTTCTGCAACTATTGTGGAATAGAATTTTCTGACTGCATGAAAAATGTGCAATTATTTCTATATAGACATAGAATTATTGTTGTGCTGCTTCAGGCGCACTTGGTCAGAGAACAGAGAAATAGATACGTGTTGTTTTGAAGCCGTTCTTTGATAGGGCTTTCGATATCTTGCAGAAAAAGGCAACCCCTTCTCGGATAACGTCAGTCGCGTTTTGCAGTTTTACAAACAATTAATGCATAGGCGCAAAGCCTTCCACAAACATCTGCATAATGGAACGTCCCGATCATGAATACCCACGATACTGCTGAATCCAACTCGATCACCGATCACGTCAACTACGATCCCAACCATCTGCTCGATGCGCTGATCGAAAAGCTGCACCTGAAGAACGATGCCGCGCTCTCGCGTGCGCTGGAAGTGGCACCGCCGGTGATCAGCAAGATCCGTCACCGCCGCCTGCCGGTGGGCGCATCGCTGCTCATCCGCATGCACGAGGTGAGCGAACTGTCGATCCGCGAACTGCGCGAACTGATGGGCGACCGCCGCGAGAAATTCCGTATCAGCGACAAGCAGTTCAAGCCGAAGCCAGGTGCAGCACCGGGCGCACCGGCACCGACTGGCGGCACGCCCGAGTAAGCGGGTGCTCTCACGCAGCACCGCTGTCATGGTGGTGTTGCGGATACCGGGGTTTACTTAGTTTCTGCTCAGCAAAAAATAAGTTTTCCTCGCGTCTGACCATACAAAAAACGGAGCCTCTGGCTCCGTTTTTCATTGCGGCTTGCACTCACGTCTGGCGCGACTGCAATCTTGCCCGGCTCACGCCGGAAACACACCGGTGGACAGATAGCGATCCCCGCGATCACAGACGATGAAGACGATGGTCGCATTCTCCAGCTGATGCGACAGGCGCACCGCCACTTCGCACGCGCCGGCGGCCGAGATGCCGCAGAACAGGCCTTCGGTCACGGCCAGCTTGCGGGCCATGTTTTCGGCATCGGCCTGGCTGACCGACTCCACCTGGTCCACGCGCGAGCGGTCGAAGATCTTCGGCAGGTAGGCTTCGGGCCACTTGCGGATACCGGGGATGGAGGAGCCCTCTTCCGGCTGCGCACCCACGATCTGCACCTGGGCGTTCTGCTCCTTGAGGTACTGCGACACGCCCATGATGGTGCCGGTCGTGCCCATGGCACTGACGAAGTGGGTGATGCTGCCCTTGGTATCGCGCCAGATCTCGGGACCGGTGGTCTCGTAGTGTGCCAGCGGATTGTCGGGATTGGCGAACTGGTCGAGGATCAGGCCTTCACCGTTCTTCTGCATCTGCTCGGCCAGGTCGCGGGCGTATTCCATGCCGCCGCTCTTGGGCGTCAGCACGATCTTCGCCCCATAGGCGGCCATGCTCTGGCGACGTTCTTCGGAAAGATTTTCCGGCATCAGCAAGACCATCTTGTAACCGCGCATGGCCGCTACCATCGCCAGGGCGATGCCGGTGTTGCCGCTGGTGGCTTCGATGAGGGTGTCGCCCGGCTTGATCTGGCCGCGCGCCTCGGCACGGGTGATCATGGAGTAGGCAGCGCGGTCCTTGACGGAGCCTGCGGGATTGTTGCCCTCCAGCTTGCCGAGGATGAGGTTGTTGCGGCGCTTGGCTTCTTCGCCGCCGATGCGCGGCAACTGGATCAGCGGGGTGTTGCCGATGGTGGATTCGATGGTCGGATAAGACATCTGCTTGGATTCCTTGCGCAGCCGTGCAGGGACACGGGGCGATCTTTGGTCGAAAGGGGCATTCTAATATGACTCCAGCGCATGTGCCGGTGGCGCGCCCTAACAAGATGCTTATAAGGATATAGCCAAATCATTTAAAGCATTGTTGCCCTGTCCGCCCACCGGCGATGCCCTACACTGTATCGGGCACGTCCCATCACAACTCCAACAGGGCGTACTCATCGGCAAGCGGCTGCGCAACCATGGAGACGACATGCACACCCACGACATCCTCAACCAGGTCCCCGACCTGTGCGACTACAACCTCTACCACCGCGACCTTGCCCTCAGCGAGGCAGTGCACCGCGAAGGCGCGCACTGGCACGATGGCACGCTCGCCTGCCAGGGCGAACTGCTGGGCCGGGCCGAGATGGGCGAACTGGCCGCACTGGCCAACACCCACACACCGGTGCTGCACACGCATGACCGTACCGGCCATCGCATCGACGTGGTGGAGTTCCATCCGGCCTGGCACACGCTGCTGGAGCAGCTGCGCCGCGCCGGCCTGCATGCGCTGCCGTGGATGCAGCCCGGCGACGGCGCACACGCGGCACGGGCCGCCGGCTACTTCCTGCATGCCCAGGTCGAGGCCGGCTCGCTCTGCCCGACCACCATGACCTTCGCCGCCATCCCGGTGTTGCAGCAGGAGCCGGCATTGTTCGCGCAATTGCAGAGCCGCCTGTTCTCGCGCGAGCACGACGGGCGCGACCTGCCGATGACGCAGAAGCGCTCCATCCTGATCGGCATGGGCATGACCGAAAAACAGGGCGGCTCGGACGTGCGCAGCAATGCCTCCATCGCCATGCCGGTCGATCCGCTCGATAGCGGGCGCGGCAAGGCTTACCTGCTCTGCGGCCACAAGTGGTTCTTCTCGGCGCCGATGTGCGATGCGCACCTGATGCTGGCCCGTACCGAGAATGGCCTGTCCTGTTTCTTCGTGCCGCGCTGGCTGCCCGATGGCACACGCAATCCGGTACTGATCCAGCGCCTCAAGGACAAGCTCGGCAATCGCTCCAACAGCAGCAGCGAGGTGGAGTTCGAGGAAGCCATGGGCATCATGGTCGGCGAAGACGGTCGCGGCATTCCCACCATCATCGAGATGGCCAACCACACGCGCCTGGATTGCGTCATCGGCAGCGCTGCCCTGATGCGCCAGGCGCTGGTGCAGGCCATCCACCATGCGCGCCACCGCAGCGCCTTCGGCCGCCGGCTGGCCGAGCAGCCGATCATGCGCGCGGTGCTGGCCGACCTGGCGCTGGAAAGCGAGGCCGCCACCATGCTCATGCTGCGCCTGGCACATGCCTTCGATGCCCCCGATGATCCACTGCAGCGCGCCTGGAAGCGCATCGTCACACCCGCGGCCAAATTCTGGATCTGCAAGCGTGCACTGGCCTTCACCGGCGAATGCATGGAAGTCTGGGGCGGCAACGGCTATGTGGAAAGCGCACCGATGGCGCGCCTGTATCGCGAAGCGCCGGTCAATTCGATCTGGGAAGGATCCGGCAACGTGATGTGCCTCGATGTGCTGCGCGCGATGAGCCGCGAGGCCGAGGGCTTTGCGCGGCTGTTGATGGAACTCGACGATGCCGCCAGCGCCCATCCGGCACTGGCGCGACAGGTGCGCACGCTCAAGCAGTCGCTGGCCGCACCGGAAGAAGAACGTGAAGCCTGCGCACGCCGGCTGGTGCAGCAACTGGTACTGGCCTTGCAAAGCATGCTGATGCTGCGCCATGCCCCAAAGGAATCGGCCGAGGCCTTCCTCGCCAGCCGCAGCGACGGCGATGGCGCGCGCGTCTACGGCGCCCTGGATGGCACCACCTTGGGCGTACAGCAGGCCATCCTGGAGCGCGCCTGGCCGGTGGCGTGAAGTCAGGTCAGCGGGGCAGCGACTCAGCCGGGCAGCGAGGGCATCAGCGGACTGCGCCCGGCCCAGGCCACGAAGAGCTTGCCACGGCGCGTGCGCACGCGCCGCTTCTTCATGGCCGAATACACCAGCTCGGCCAGCGTGCGCTGCTCGGCCGGGCTCATGGTCAGCGACATGCGATACATGCGCAACAGCATCAGGGCATTGTTCATGAAGGCGGTATCGGCCGCATCGCTGCGCGCCAGCGCAGCCATCTGCGCGGCCAGTGTCAGCGTCTGCGTGCCCTCGGCGGCGACATGCGCCGGCTGGCGCAGCAGGTAAGGATCCTGCAGCGCGATGCGTTCAAGCACCATGCGATAGGACGCCTCCACCGCGCTGGCATCGCCCACGGACTCGCCGATGTTCACCCCGGCCAGGCCGGCCAGCAATTTCTCCAGCGCGCTGAAACTGACGGCGTGGCCACTGAGTTGACCATCGCGCCAGCCGCCTCCGGCAGGATCCAGCAGCCTGGCCAGGAAACCGTGGTCGAGCCGCGTCAGGCTGGCCGCACGGCTGGCCAGCAGGCGCCGTGCAATCGTGGCTTCTTCGCTGCTCATGCGGGCCGCATGGGATAACACCTCATCGACGGCGTCCACGCTGCCTGCACTGGTGGCAGCAGCGCCCTGGCCTGCCCCCAACAGACCCGCATTCCCGGCACGGGCACGACGATAGGCCGCCAGGTCGCGCGCCAGCGCATCGACTTCTTCCAGCGCCATCTCGTGGGCCTGCGCGTAATCGTAAGCTTCGGCCAACAGGCGCCGGTCGCCATAGGCAAGGAAGTCACGCGCACTTGTGCCGGCTGCCGCACGGCGCACCGGTGCCGGCTCATCTTCCCGCCGTGACACGCCAAAGACCCGCTGCAACAACATCAGGTAGGCGCTGTCCTGGGCCGCCTGCGCGCTGTTGTTGACCTGGAGCAGATCGGCCAGGCGCGGTGCAGCGGCGATCAGTTCGGCCAGCGACGGTCCCAGGCGCGGCAGTGCCAATCCCCGGATCACGCCACCGGCCAGCGCCAGCGGGCCCAGCGGCAGCACTAGGGTTTCCAGCATGCGCGCCAGGTCCATCTGTTGCTGCGGCGGCAGCGCGCTGGGGGAAGACGGTGACTGCAACTGGTAGAGATCCAGGTATTGCTGCAGCAATTGGGCGTAGTTGTCCGGATAGGCGGTCTGCTCCAATGCAGACAAGCTGGCATAGAACACCAGGGCGGCCGTGATGACCGGTTTCCAGTCACCACTCTCCAGGGCGCGCTGGAACACTGGCGCCCAGAACTTCTGGTCCAGTTCGGTGCGCTGGTTGGCCGCAGCGTAGCGCTCGTTGACGGTGTAGGAGCCGCTCTCGTCATACACGATGGCCGAGAGCTCGGCGCGCGACTTGTATGCAAACGGATTGTCCGCACGTCCATACAAGGACTCGGTCGCCTGGCGTGCCTGGCGCAGCCGCTGGGGATCGTTCGAGGGCGGCACTTCAGCGTCGGCTGCGGCGATGGCGTCGCTGCCACGGCGCGCGGCCACCAGGCGGGCTTCGATGGCGAAGAGCGTGGCACGCGTGACCGGACCGGCCGCATCAGCCACCGACCGGGCGAGCGCTTGCACCGTGGCCGCCTGCGCAGCTTCGGTGGAATCCACTGCGGCTGTGGTGACCTTGTCGACGGCCGTGGCCAGCGCGGCCATCAGCTTGCCCTGCGCCGACAGCGACAGCGTCACGCCCTCGTCCGGCACGGCCGGTGCCAAGGGCGCAGGCGTGCTCGCCGCTGCGGGCGCGGCGTCATTGCGCGGCAGGTTTTGCTGCGCCAGTTGCGCGAGGGCGTCGCGCGCGGTGATGACCAGATCGGTTTCCATTGCCATGTTCACTCTCCTGGTTCGGAGCTCTCATGACTTGGTAACGGTGGAAGATCGACAATCTTTACACTTGAAAACCGGCAACAGCCAGGCGGGACGCGGCGTCTCGGTCGATCAGCCGGCGCGGGCGGGCGGCTCCGCAAAGGGCAGGCTGTCCTCCCCCTGCCCTTCGGCACGCATGCCGAAGGTATTGAGGGTCATGGCCACCAGCGCGTAATAGCCCAGCAAGCCGACCAGGTTGACCACGACCTGCAAGCCGAACATCTCGCAGGCCTGCGCATAGGTGGCATCGCTGACCCGCTTGTCGCGGTAAAGCTCGCTGGCGAAGCGCCAGATCACGGCCTCATCGTCGGCCACGAACTGCGGTGACTGGCCCAGCCGGATCTGCTCGGCCAAGGCCGGATCGATGCCGGCCTCGATGGCGATGGGCAGATGGATGAACCATTCCGCCTGCGATTGCCAGCAGGCGGCGGTGGTGAGGATGGCCAGCTCCGAAAGGCGCAGCGGCAGGCCGGTGTCATAGCGGCAGAAGGCTCCCAGGCGCTGGGCCAGTTCGCCCAGCGGCGGGCTGTGGATCCAGGCCACGAAAGGTCCGTTGAGATTCTTGCGCGGGCCGGCCAGGATGGCATCGAGCATCGCGGTCTGGTCAGGGCGCATGGCCTCGCGGCTGATGGCGGGCAGGCGGTGGGGAGAAGACATGCAGGCTCCATGGAAGGCGAACGAAGCCGCCAGTGTGCCCGGAATTGGCCGCCTCTGCCGGCCTGCTCAAGGTGGCGGTTCAGGATTTCTCCGATGCCTGCGCCAGCGGCATTGCTCTACAGTGGAAACCAGACAGGAGAATCCCATGGTCAAGACACATGCCGTCATCGCCCTGCTGGCTTCGCTGCTGGCACTGCAGGCCACGCGCAGCGAGCGGGCCGTGGCCGCCAATGCCGGCGCATTGGACATTTCAGTGGTGGTGGCCGAGAAGTGCCGCGTCGACTTCTCCGAGGGCAGTGCCGACTTCTTCCAGGTCTGCTCGGTCGGCGAAGGAGTGGCCAATGAGCGCGCCCGGCAGTTCCTGGGCGCTGCCACGGCGCTTGCCCCGGAGGAGGATCCCTACTTCCTCGACCGCGATGCGCAGCGTCCCGGGGGCGCGGCCGGCATGGCCGCAGGACAGCCGGTACCGGTGGTCCCGGACAAGCGGCGCGGGCCCAAGGTGGTGACCATCCATTATTGAGCCGCCAACGTGATGCGGCGCTTGTCCTGGCGCGGGTGGTAGTGGTTGGGCGAACTGCGCAAGGCCTTGCGGAACATGTTGGAAAACGCGCTCTGGCTGCGATATCCCAGCGCCTGCGCCACCACGCCCACGGCGTCGCCGCGCGCCAGCCGCACCAGTGCTTCGCTCAGGTGCACCTGCTGCACCCAGTGGCGAAACTGCAAACCCGTTTCCTTCGGGAAGAGACGGATCACCGTGCGCACGCTGGCTCCGCCCATGCCCGCCCAGTCGGCCAGGGAAAACTGCCGCCCCGGGTCCTCCAGGATGGCTTCGCAGATGGCCTGCAGGCGGCGGTCGCGCGGCCACGGGATGGCCACCGGAATGGCGGGCGCACGGGCCAGTTCCGACAGGATCAGTTCGGCCACATGGCCGGCGCGGCTGCGGGGCGCGTACTCGCGCGGCTCGGCCAGCAGCGCCAGGATCAGTTCCCGTAACAGCACCGACACTTCCAGCAGGCGGCATTGCGCGCCCAGTTCGCGGCCCTGGGCCTCATCGATGTAGAGCGTGCGCATGCTCACGCGCGTGAGCATGAGGATCTCGTGCTCCACCTGGGGCGGCACCCACAGCGCCCGCAGCGGCGGCACCAGCCACACGCCCTGCGGGGTGCGCACCTGCATCACGCCCTCCACCGCATAGAGCAACTGGCCGCGCCGATGCGAGTGCGCCGTGAGCAGGTCACGCGCCGAGAGCTCGCGGGCAAACGCCACCACGCTGCTGGGCAGGTGCTGGAACGCATCCACTTCAGCGCTGGGACAAACGGAGGTCAGGTGGGCACGCATGGCATTTATTCGACAACAAGTGTCATCATCATGAATAGGTGCCAATGATACGCTTCGAGTCTTCCTCGTGCTTGCCTTCTCCACACCATGACCAGTGCCACCGACTCCAATGCGGCCGTGCCTTCCGGCGCGACTGCCTCCACCGATTCTCCTGCGGCCATCGCCGCCCAGCCGCTGGTGATGAGCATCATCCTGGCCTGCGGCGGTGCGCACTTGATCAATGACATGATCCAGGCGCTGCTGCCCTCGATCTATCCCATGCTCAAGACCGGCTATGGCCTCACCTTTACGCAGGTCGGGCTGATCACGCTGACCTTCCAGGTCACGGCCTCCCTGCTGCAACCCTGGATCGGCATGTATACCGATCGCCATCCCCAGCCCTGGCTGCTGCCCACCGGCGCCGTGGCGACCCTGGTCGGCATCGTGCTGCTGGCGCTGGCGGGCAGCTTCCACGCCTTCCTGCTGGCGGCCGCCCTGATCGGCATCGGTTCCTCCACCTTCCACCCGGAAGCCTCGCGCATCGCCCGCATGGCCTCGGGGGGACGCTTCGGCCTGGCGCAATCGACCTTCCAGGTCGGCGGCAATGCCGGTTCGGCTTTCGGCCCCTTGCTGGCGGCAGCCATCGTGGTGCCCTATGGCCAGGGCAACGTGGCCTGGTTCGTGCTGCTGTCGGTGCTGGCCATCGTGGTGCTGTCGCGGGTGTCGGCCTGGTATCGCGGGCATCTCGCGGCCAACAAGGGCAAAGGCAAGCCGCGCGCGGCCCACGCGCTGCCGGCGGCCACCGTGCGCCGCGCGCTGGTGGTGCTGGCGCTGCTGGTGTTTTCCAAATATTTCTACATGGCCAGCTTCACCAGTTACTTCACCTTCTACCTGATCGAGCGCTTCCAGATGTCGGTGGCTTCCTCCCAGCTGTATCTGTTCCTGTTCCTGGGGGCGGTGGCGGTGGGCACCTTCGTGGGCGGCCCGATTGGCGACCGCATCGGCCGCAAGCTGGTGATCTGGATCTCGATCCTGGGCGCCGCCCCGTTCGCCCTGATGCTGCCGCACGCCAACCTGTTCTGGACGGCCGTGCTGTCGGTGGTGATCGGGCTGGTGATTTCCTCGGCCTTTGCGGCCATCGTGGTCTACGCCCAGGAGCTGGTGCCGGGCAAGGTGGGCATGATTGCGGGGGTGTTCTTCGGCCTCATGTTCGGCTTCGGCGGGATCGGTGCGGCGCTGCTGGGTCACCTGGCCGACCTGTACGGCATCGCCTGGGTCTACAGCCTGTGCGCCTTCCTGCCGCTGGCAGGGGTGCTGACGGTACTGCTGCCGGATGTGCGCGAGCGCTGAGATCGTCGCAGCATTCACGCAAAGACTGTTGGACATGACAAAAAAACGCGCTGGCCCGCAAGCCAGCGCGTTTTTCTTCATACGTGCGCCCAGTGGCGCGGCGCAAACCCGGATCAGGCGGCAGCTGCCGGTACGGATGCAGCAAACTGGCTGCGACGGCGCCAAGCCAGCCATCCCACCATGGCAAGACCGGCCAGCAGCATGGCATAGGTCGACGGTTCCGGCACCGGTGCGACGCTGCGCAGCGAGGCGTTGGAGGTGAACAGGGTGGCGTTGGAAAACGCCGGCACCTGCCCGCCATTGTTGTTCCAGTTGATCGCAAAGCTGCCCGACTTGGTCTGGCCGGCGTTGAGCACCAGGTTGTCGAAGAGGAAGGAACCGGTAGCATTGCCCGCGTGAATGCCCAGCACCAGGTCCATCTGCAGGCTCTTGCTGGAGGTGATGCTCCAGGTACCGGATTTGCTGCCATTGGCCACACTGAAGGTCAGGGTCAGGTTGGAACCCAGGACCTGGCTGGCGGAGCCCGACAGGGCGCTGTTGGAGCCGATCTTGCCCAGCAGATTCCAGGTTCCGCCGCCAAACGAACTGCTGAACAGCGAACTGTCGCCATCTTGGCCCGACTGCGCGTTGCCGCTGGTCAGCACGAAATTGTTGGCTGTCTTGCCAGCCAGAATCACGTCATTGACGCTGGCGGTACCCAGCCCAGGGCTGCTGGAACCACCGGAACCACCGGAATTACCCGAGTTGCCGGAATTACCGGAGTTGCCGGAATTACCGGAGTTGCCGCCACCCTTGTTGTTACCACCAGGCGCTGCGACCGCGATTGAACTGGCTACCAGAAGGATGGCTGCAATCAGGGCTTTCATGACGTTCCTCTTTGTTGTCGAATTGATATCTTTACGAGTTTGATTTTAATCAAACGACAACAAAAAGTTTAGTCTTTTTTACAATTAGTTGTTTTTTAAACCACAAATCCTTACCGGTGTGAAATTCATTGCCGCGCCGCATCCCGCAAGCGGAACAAGGCCACCACCTCCGCCAGCCGCGCCGCCTGCTCCTGCAGTTGCTGGGCACCGGCGGCGGCCTCTTCCACCAGTGCCGCGTTCTGCTGCGTTGCCTGGTCCATGTGGGCCACGGCGTCGTTGGTCTGCTGGATGCCCTGGCTCTGCTCGCGGCTGGCCGAGGTGATCTCGGCCACCACGTCGCTGACCTTGCGCACGCTTTCCACGACGCTGCGGATGGTGCTGCCGGCTTCACTGACGGTCTGCTCACCGGCGCGCACCTGCTCCACCGAATCGCTGATCAAGACCTTGATTTCCTTGGCGGCCGTGGCCGAACGCTGGGCCAGCGAGCGCACTTCGGAGGCCACCACCGCAAAGCCGCGTCCCTGCTCACCCGCACGGGCCGCTTCCACTGCCGCATTCAGGGCCAGGATGTTGGTCTGGAAGGCGATGCCGTCGATCACGCTGATGATGTCCACGATCTTCTGCGAAGAGGCATTGATGGCGCTCATGGTCTGGACCACCTGCTCCACCATGGCGCCACCCCGGCCGGCGATCTCGGAGGCCGACTGCGAGAGTTCGTTGGCTTGGTGGGCGTTGTCGGCGTTGTGGCGCACGCTGGAGGTCAGTTCCTCCATGGCCGCGGCCGTCTGCTCCAGCGAGCTGGCCTGCGATTCGGTGCGCTGCGAGAGGTCCATGTTGCCGCTGGCGATGTCGCGGGTGGCGGCGTGGATGGTGTGGCTGGCCTCGCGGATGTCGAGCATGACGTGCTCGACCTTGTCGACGAAGCGATTGAACGCGGCACTGATGCGGCCCAGCTCATCGGTGCTGCCATGGGTATCGAGGCGGCGCGTCAGGTCGCCGTCGCCATCGGCGATTTCTTCCAGCGCACGCTGCACCACCGACAACCGGCGCAGCACCCGCGAGATCAGCGCACCCAGCACCAGGGCAGCGAGGATGGTCACCACCACCGCCATGACGCCCGAGCTGGCCAGCATGGCCGTCAGCGAAGCCAGCGCATCGGCGCGGTCCACCGCCACCACCAGCAGCCAGTCGGTGCCGGCCACGCGGGCCGCAAACAGCATCTGCTTGCGGCCGTCCAGCGCCAGTTCCTGATGGCTGTTGGCGGCCATGGCGGCCGACAGCGATTGCGGCGTGATGGCCGCATCCAGGTCCGACAAGGGTTTGAGGCGCAGCTTGTCATTGGGGTGGGCAATGATCTTGCCGCCCAGGTCGACCAGGAAGGCATAGCTGTTGGGGGTGGGCTTGATGGCCACCACATCGGCCACCACGCTGTCGAGCAGCACATCGGCCGCCGCCACGGCCGTGACCTGGCCGTCCTTGGTGATGGCTTCGGCGAAAGTCACCAGCAGCTTGCCGGTACTGGCGCTGGTGTAGGGGGCGGTCAGCACCGGCCCCTTGCTGGAGGAAGCGAGCTGGTACCAGGGACGCTTGGTCGGATCGTAGTCCGGCGCGCGGTTGCGCTGCTGCGAGAACACGGCGTGCTTGTCGGCGTAGCCGATGTAGGCCAGGTCGAAGCCGCCGGCGGTCTCGGCCGCCTTCACGAAGGGCAGCGGTTCGGCGGCGTCAGCCGCCTGCTTGATGGAGGAGACCACCAGTTTCCTGGCATCGGCCCATTCTGCAATGGCCGATGCCTGGCTCTGCGCCAGCTGGGCCATCTGGCCGTCCAGCACGCTCATGGTGCGCGAGCGTGCGGTGATGAAGTTGGTCAGGACGATGGCCAGCATGGCCAGTACGACGATGCCGGCACAGAGGGCAATGAGTCGGGTACGCAGGGAAGAAGATGTCATGGTGTATTGACCTGGAAAGCTGTGGATGATCAAGCAAGCGCCCTCGCCGGCACGCAGCCTGGCTGCGGTCGGACCTGAGGGCAGAATGGAATGTTGTTATGACCCCGGTTTGGCCGGAGTGCGGGGAATGGGTCGGTCCGTCATCACGAGCCTGGCCGCAGCCAGGGCTCGTCCCGTTCTGATGCGACCGGACGCCATGCTCGGATCGTTCCCCCGTTGTAGTCACGCAATCCGATTGCTTGCAAGCGTAACAGCGGGCGGCATGGGAACTTCAACAATTCGCGCGGTTCCCGGCAAAGCGGGATGAAGTGATGCGCGCATGCCACGTTGCCATGTGGCAAGTGGCAAGTGGCCTCCCGGCGGGTCGCCAGGACTGCGCTGCGATTTTCTGCCGATTTAAGTCTGGCTTAATTTTCGGAGCCTACAGTAGCCACATCGGGATCTCCTCTTTCCCCTTGTCCGCTGCGACGACATCCAGCGGATCTTTCAGCCCGTCCACTCCCCCGGACGGGCTTTTTTTCGTGCGCTGCCGCCGACTGCTCATGCCGGTTCCGGCAGGTCCAGGCGGGCGGCGGCAGCCAATGCCTGCTGCAGTTCCTGCAATTCCGGCGCAGCAACGTCGCCGCTGGCCTCGCGGGCGACCAGTTCGCGCAGGTCCCGGCGCAAGACCTTGCCCGAGCGCGTGCGCGGCAAGGCTTGCGCCAGCACGATGCGGCGCGGCCTGGCCCAGGCGCCGATGGCCGCCACCACGGCGTCTCCCAGCCGATGTTCCAGCAGGCTGCGCTGGTAGCCGGTATCAGGACGCGGCACCACCACGGCCACCGGTACCTGTCCGCGCAGAGGATGCGGTATGCCGAAGACGGCGACCTCGGCCACAGCATCATCGGCCAGCAGGATCTCTTCCACTTCACGCGTTCCCAGCCGCTTGCCCGCCACGTTGATGACATCGTCGGCGCGCCCGAGCACCCGCAGATGGCCCTGTACATCGGCCACGGCGAGATCGAAGGTGGCATAGCGCCACTGCCCGGACGGCGATGACGGCGATGACGGCTCGGCCTGTTCCGGCAACTGGCTCCAGTAGGTGCGCACAAACTGTTCATCGCGCTGCCACAGCGTGGTCAAGCAGCCTGGCGGCAGGACACCGGCAGCCATGAGCAAGCCCTTGCTGCCCGGCGCGCAGCTCGCACCGCTGTGCTCATCGCGCAATTCAAGACGATAGCCGGCTGTGGCCAAGCCGGGCGAGCCGCGCTGGCGGCGCAAGGGGGTGCGGCCATCGAGGTCGGTCAAGGGCAGGCCGATGACCGGGGACCCGGTTTCGGTCTGCCAGTAGTGATCGATGACGGGCTTGCCCAGGGCGTCGTCCAGCCAGGCCGCCGTGGGTTCGTCCAGCGGTTCGCCCGCCAGGAACAGGCATCGCAGCGCTGACAGGTCGGCCATGCGGAAGGCCCGGCGCCCGCCGCGCTTGAGCAGGCGCATGGCGGTGGCCGAGGACAGCATCAGGTTCACCCGGTATTTTTCCGCCAGGCGCCACCAGGCGCTGGCATCGGGGCGCATCGGCGAGCCTTCGTAAAGCACCGTGCACATCCCCGTCAGCAGGGGTGCATAGACGCCATAGCTGTGCCCCACCACCCAGCCCAGGTCGGAGGTGGTGAACATGGTCTGCCCCGGCTGGCCCTGGAACAGCAGGGCCATCGACGTCGCCAGGGCGACTGCATGGCCACCGGTATCACGCTGTACGCCCTTGGGCTGGCCGGTGGTGCCGGAGGTGTAGAGCAGGTAGCTGGGCTCGCCGGACTCCAGCCACACGCAGGGCACGTCGGCGTCGAAGTACTGCGTGCGCAAGGCGTGATAATCATGATCACGCTGCGGCACGGCAGTCCAGGGCAGCAGGCCGCGATCGACCACCAGCACCGGGCAGCTGCAGCCGGCGATGTCCATGGCCTGGTCGACCCAGGTCTTGTAGCGGACCGCTACGCCGTTCTGGAAACCGGCATCGGCACACACCACCAGCGCCGGCGCCGCATCGGCAATGCGCGCGGCCAGGCTGGCCGGCGCGAAGCCGCCAAAGACCACCGAATGCACCGCCCCGATGCGGGCACAGGCCAGCATGGCAATGGCTGCCTCGGCCATCATGGGCAAATAGACCAGCACCCGGTCGCCGCGCTGCACCCCGCGAGCACGCAGGATGGCGGCCATGATACTGACCTCCCGGTGCAGTTGCCGATAGCTCAGTACGCGCTCCTGCCCCGTCTCCTGCGACACGCACACCAGGGCCGACTGCTCGCCCCGTTCTGGCAGATGGCGGTCGACGGCGTTGTAGCACAGGTTGGTCAGCCCGCCTGCAAACCAGCGGGCAAACGGCGCACGGCCATCATCGAGGACCTGGTCGAAAGCGCGCTGCCAGTGGATGCGGCTGGCCTGCATGCGCCAGAAGGCGTGCGGGTCCTGCCGCGAGAAGTCCATGAGCCGGCCATAGGCGGAGGAGCCGGCCTCCACCGGCAAGGGCTGCGGTGCGGGATGCATGGGCGCCTCCGGCAATCAGGCGGCTTGCGACAGCGCCGGCTGCCCGGCCTGCGCGCGCAGCGCCGTGATGTGGTCGAACAGGTAGCGCGCGTCGCGGGCTATGCCCGAGAAGCGGCCCGAGCCCCAGGTGTATTGCCACGGCAAGCCGAGGAAATACAGGCCCGGTGCCGCCGTCACGCCACGCTCATGTCCGGGATAGCCACGGCCATCGAAGATGGGCTCGGCGATCCAGCTGAAATCGGTACGGAATCCGATGCACCACACCACCGCCGAGACGCCCCGTGCGCGCAGGTCCAGGGTGCGCACTTCCTCTGCGGGAGGCTGCCAGACCGGCACATAGCGGGCCTCCGTCGGCGCCTCGATCTGTTGCGCGGCGATGAACTTGTCGATGCTGTCCTTGATGCTTTCGGAGACCGCATCGGCTTCATCGAGATAGCCCTTGAGACCGGCCCCGAACCGCACGACCTCGCCGTCGAGGCTGTCGAACTTGCCGTAGAGCTGCATGCCTTCCAGGGCGAATTTGCGCAGGTCGATATCGCGCCCGCCATCACGGCCGGTGACGTAGTGGTTGGTCTTCTCGCGCACGCCCGTGCCCAGCGGATGCTGGTCCACCGGCAGGTCGTAGTACTTCATCTTGTCCAGCCACTCCACCACATCCTTGCCGCGATAGGTGCGCGCCACGCGCGGCGCCTCGCCCACGCCCAGGTGCACGCGGCGTCCGGCCAGGTGCAGGTCTTCGGCGATCTGGCAGCCGGACTGGCCGGTACCGACCACCAGCACCTCGCCCTCAGGCAGCGACTCCGGATTGACATACTGGCTGGAATGGATCTGCACGATATCGGCCGGCAGGCGCTCGGCCGCACGCGGCACCACGGGGATATGGTAGCCCCCCACGGCCACCACCACCTGGTCGGCCGTATAGTCGCCATCGCTGGCGGTGATGTGCCAGCCCTCACCTGTGCGCCAGAGTTTCTGGACGCTCACGCCTTCGCGCACCGGGGGCTGGAAGCTGGCCACGAAGCCATCGAGGTAGGCCACGATCTCATCCTTCTTCATGAAACCGTAGGGATCGTCACCGCGATAGGGATAGCCGGGCAGGTTGCATTGCCAGTTGGGTGTGACCAGGCAGAACGTGTCCCAGCGCTCGTTGCGCCAGGCATGGCCGACCTCGTGCTTTTCCAGCACCAGGTGATCGATGCCGGCCTGTTTCAGGTACCAGCTGATGGACAGGCCGGCCTGTCCGCCGCCGATGATGATGACGCTGTGGTGGCGCGCTGCGCCGGAAGATGGGGTAGCCATGATGTTCCTCTTGCGATGTCGTGTTGATGGAGAGTCAGGAAGATGCCGCTCAGGGCGTAAAGGATTCGACCCGCACCACCGGATCGGGACTGGCCTCGAAGCGGGCAGCCAGCTCCTCGATGCGGCGCAGCTGGTCCAGGGCGGATGAACAGGCGAAACCGTATTTCTCGCGCACCCGCTCGCTGCCGATGTTGAGCGCGGTCGCGCTGCGCTGGACGAACTCGGCCAGCGGGTAGCTGCGGCCGGCCTCCAGGTGTTCCTTCACCACCAGCGAGGGCGAATAGCAATCGGTGACGGTGTCGTCCGGCCAGCGGACGCGAAAGTGCATTTCAGGCATGGTGTTCCTCTTGGAATGACGCTGCCAACGGACGGCAGCTGATGAAATCTGCATACAGGTCCGCATGCCGCCGTGCCGAGCGCTGCCATGCGAAGCCCGCACATACTTCCCGGCCCGCCGCGATCAAACTTGGCCGCGCGCACGGGTCCAGCGCATGGGCGATGCCGGCGGCCACCGAGGCCGGGTCGGTCGGATCGACCCAGGCGCAGCAGTCGCCGTCGAGATACTCGGTGAAAGGCGCGATGCGCGAGACCACCACCGGCACGCCGCTGGCCATGGCCTCCAGCACCACCAGGCCGAAACCCTCCTTGAGCGAGGGAAACACCAGCACATCGGCACAACGGAACAGGGACGGCATGTCGGCGTCGGCCACCTGGCCGAGGATGCGCACGGTGTCGGCCGGCAAGGCGGCGGCCTCAAGCTCGGCCTGGAAGGCTTGCTGGTAGTGCGCGTGATCGAGCACGCTGGCGCCACCCGCAATGACCAGTTGCGCCTGCGGATAGACGCGGCGCAGGCGCACGAACGCCTGCAGGATGCCCAGCGTGTTCTTGCGGGGTTCGACGCCGCCGACGGCCAGCAACAGCGGGGCGCCGGTCAGGCCAAGGGCATGCCGCAAAGCCTGATCGCGGGGTCCTGGCTCGGGGGTATAGCGCAGCGTGTCGACCCCGTTGGACACCAGCGCGGAGCGCACGCCATGTTCGCGCAGCAGGATGTCCTGCCAGGTCCGGCTCACGCACAGCACCAGGTCGGCCTCACGGTAGCCGCGTTCCTGCCAGGCGTGCAGGCGCGCATCGTCGAACTGGTCGAGATGATGCACGGTGCGCACATAGCCGCCGATCACGCCACGCTCGGCCAGGGTGGCCAGTGCGTTGGCGCTGATGGAATCCTGCGCATGGCAGATGTCAAAGCGCCCCATGTCGCGCTGCGCGAAGCAGCGCAGGTAATCGTCGATGCGCTGGCGCACCATGCCAGCCACATCACCGCACTGCACGGGTCCCGGCACCGGCTGGAAATGGCAGGCCGCAGGCCGGAACAAACCCTTGCCGCGGGCGTCGGGGGCAAACAGGGTGACGTCCTGCCCCATGGCCTGCAGGCTCTCGGCCAGTTGCAAGGCGTGTACCACACCGCCGCGCGGATTGACGGAGTGGGTCAGCATGGCGATGCGCAGTGGTGTGCGTAGTGCGTCCATTTACGCCCCCCGGCGCGGACCGCAACCGATCAACGCTTCCTCGGCCAGGTTCCAGAACGGCAGCCGCTGCCCCTGCATGCACAGGTCGAGCTGGCGGCTGTCATCAATGCGGCCGATGGCGGCAGCGGCAATGTCGCGCGCGGCGAAGCGGGACAGTACTTCCTGCAGGTCCTCCCCGGCCACGCTGAGCAAAAAACCATAGCTGGGGAAGGCGCCCAGCCAGCGCAGGAAATCGGCCTCCGGCGGACGCGGCACGGCATCCAGGTCGATCACCGCCCCCTTGCCGGAACACTCCAGCAGCATCAGGGCGGTCCCGATCACGCCGGCCATGCTGATGTCCTTGGCCGCCCGCACCAGGCCTGCCTCGGCCAGCCCGGGCAGCACCTCGAGATCAGCGCGCAAGCGTTCGGCGGGCGCACCGGTGCTGGCATTCCAGTAGGCATAGGGTTCCTGGAAGCGTCCGCGCAAATCGATGGCCGCCACCAGGTGCTCGCCACTGCGCGCATCGAAACTGGTGAGCAGCCGCTTGGCCCGGCCCATGATGGCAACCGACAACTGCTCGCGGTCATTGCGGCCATTGCTGTGTCCGCCCACCAGCGGTACGCCGTAGACGCGGGCGCCCTCGGCCAGGCCCTCGAGGATGGGACGTGCAGCCTCGCCGCCACGGCTCCACAGCGCATCGACCACCGCCAGGGGACGGCCGCCCATGGCATAGATGTCGCTGACGTTGACCATCACGCCGCAGTAGCCGGCAAACCAGGGCTGCTGCTCCACGAACTCATTGATGAATCCTTCGATGGCAAACAGCAGGTAGCCGTCGCCATCGGGAATGGCGGCACAATCATCGCCCACGGCCAGGGTATGGCCCTGGTGCCGGATCGCCGCCGCCATCGGCAAGGCCTGCATCACCGCGTCGATATCGCGCTTGTGGGCGATGCCGCGCGAGTTGCGCAAGGCCTCGACGATCTGCGCCAACGCGGCGCTGCCGTGGCGCGCATTCATGGCTTGTGCTCCTGGCGGCCACCCACGATGAAACCGACGTCGCCATCGCTGATGGGCGGATAGAAGGACAGGTCGGCCTGCATCTGGTGATGCGGCAGCCCATGCACTTCGATCTCGGCCAGGGTATGCCAGTGCAGGCGCCGGAACAGCGGTGCATTCTGGCTCTGCACCTGGGCCAGGAAGGTGTGGCAGCCATGCGCATGGGCGGTGGAGACGGCCAGCTTGATGAGGCCGCTGCCGACCGAGCCGATGCGGCGCGCATGCTGCGCCACGGCCAGCCGGGAACCGTGCCACACGCCTGGCGAAGATTCATGGATACGCACCGTTCCTATGATTTCCCGCCAACCATCGGCGCGCTCAAGAACGGCCACGATGGGCATGGCGATGCTGTCGATGGCATCGGTGTCGTCCTCCCGGAAGACACCCTGCTCGGTGCAGAACACGTCCCGGCGCAGGCGGCGCGCTGCTTCGCGCTCCCCTTTGTCCAGCGCCAGCTTGATGCGCACGCCTTGCGCCAGGATTTCAGGCGCGAGGGAAATTTTTTCGGCCACGTCGCTCATGTCATTTCCTTTCGAACGAAGACAGCGAGGAACACGCACCGCACTTGCCGCAGCCGGCCTTGGCGTCGCCCGAGCGCATGCCGGCACCAGCGAGCATGTCGGCCAGGGGCGCGAGCAGGCGACGCATCGATGCGGCATCGGGAGAAGGGTGATCTTCCAGCGGCGTGCCCGAGATCGGGACGAAGGGCACCACGAAGGGATACACGCCCAGTGCGATGAGCTGCTCGCTCATCCTGAGGATGGCCTCGTCGCTGTCACCCAGGCCGGCCAGGATGTAGGTGCTGACCTGCCCGCGTCCGAACACCTCGACGGCAGCGGCGAAGGCCTCCATGTAACGCTCCACCGGCACCGTAGCCTTGCCGGGCATGATGCGCTTGCGCACTTCCGGCGTGACCGCTTCCAGGTGCATGCCCAGGGTATCGATGCCGGCATCGGCCATGCGGCGGAACCAGACGTTGTCGTCGGGCGGCTCGCACTGGCCCTGGATCGGCAGGTTCACCGCCGACTTCACGCCGAAGGCACTCTCGCAGAGCAGCTGCGCACCGCGATCGGTGGCATTGGGCGTACCGGTGGTCATGACCATGTGCTTGACGCCATCGAGCAGCACTGCCGCACGCGCCACCTCGCCCAGCTGCTCGGGCGTCTTGCGCAGGATGGTGCGGCCGGCCGCCAGCGACTGGCCGATGGCGCAGAACTGGCAGGACTTGCGGCGGCTCTCGTAGCGGATGCAGCTCTGCAGGATGGTGGTGGCCAGCACATCGGCACCATGCAGCGTGGCGATCTTGCCGTAGGGGATGCCATCGAAGGTCTGCATCTTGTAGAAGCGCGGCTGGTGCGGGAAGGACACCACGCCCACCTCCACGCCATCGCGCAGGATGCGCGAAGCGCCATCGGCGCCAGGCTGCGTGGCCACATAGGGCGAGGACCAGGCCCCGGCCGTATGCACCGGGATCATCACGGTATGCCCGTCGACGGTTACCGCCTTGTGATCCGACGGCCCTGCCCCGCCCCGGCGGCTCTGTGCGCCGGCTGCGGGATCGTCAAGACGCAGCCCCAAGGACTGCAGTTCCGAGATCAATTCCATGGGGGCCTTGCGGCTCGGACGCTGGGGGTGCAACTGGATGACGGCTGTCTGCATGATGGGACCTCGTGGAGGAGTGGATGACAGGAGCGGGCTGTTCGACCGGGAACAGCGATGACATGGGCGAAGTGCGGCGATCATCGATCACCAGGTGCAGCAGTTCCGGGCGCGCATAGTGGCCCACCGAATCCATCATGCGCTTGCGCTTGGTGACCAGTTCCATGTCCAGGTCAGCCACCAGGATGCCTTCGCCGCTGCGCAGGGGTTCGGCCAGCAGCTTGCCTTCGGGCGAGACGATGGCGGTACAGCAGCCACCGCGCAGGGCCTTCTGCGCCTTGGGATCGGGCTCGATGGCGGCGATCTGTTCATCGGTGAGCCAGCCGGTCGCATTGATGACGAAACAGCCCGATTCCAGTGCGTGATGGCGGATGGTCACCTCCATCTGGTCGGCAAAGATCTGGCCCACCATGGAACCGGGAAACTGTGCGCAGTGGATTTCCTCGTGCTGCGCCATGAGGCTGTAGCGCGCCAGCGGGTTGTAGTGTTCCCAGCAGGCCAGCGCCCCCAGGCGGCCCACGGCGGTGGGCACCACCTTCAGGCCGCTGGCATCGCCCTGGCCCCAGATCATGCGTTCGTGATAGGTCGGCGTGATCTTGCGGCGCTTCAATACCAGGGTGCCATCGGCATCAAAGACCAGCTGCGTGTTGTAGAGCGTGCCGTGATCGCGTTCGTTGACGCCCAGCACCACCACCGTGCCATGCGCGCGTGCGGCTTCGGATACCGCCTGGGTCACGGGACCGGGCACCGTCACGGCCCGCTCGTAGAGCAGCAGGTGTTCCGGGCCCGAGGCGAAGGGCGGCCTCACGAACGAGAAGTACGGATAGTAGGGAACGAAGGTTTCCGGAAACACGACCAGTTGCGCGCCTTGCGCAGCGGCCTCGGCAATGGCCTGGCAGACCTTGGCCACGGTGCCGTGTTCGCTGTCGAGGTCGGGCGCGATCTGTACCGCCGCCGCCCGTACCGTTCTCTTGTGATTGCTCATGGGGCCGCCCTTCCGCTTACAGGGTCCAGGTGTCGAGGATGAAGGCGTTGTCGCGACGATGCAGCAGCACCAGGTCCAGCACGTCCAGCGGATTGATGGGGCGGATGCCCGGGATCAGCGAGGGCTCGCCGTGGCCGTACAGGGCCTGCAGGGCGAAGCGGCAGGCGTAGACCTTGCCGCCCTCTTCCATGAACTTGACGATCTGCTTGTTGAAGTTCTGGTGACCGGGGAAAGCCTCATCGCCCAGGGTCGGGAAACCGCGCTGCACGCCCAGCGTCACACCGGGACCGTAGAGCAGGATGGAGGTCTCGAAACCCTTGCGCTTCAGGCGCGTGGCCTGCAGCAGGTTGACGAAACCGATCGAGCCTTCGAAGGCCACCGTATGGAAAGTCACCAGCGCTTTTTCTCCCGGCTGGGCTTTGACGTCTTCGAATACCTTCTCTTCATAATCCACCAGGAAATCGCCGGGGGCGTGGGCTGCTTTGGTGACTGCGGGCATGGTGATACTCCTCTCGATTGCTGTTGGTCTGCACTTGGGGAAGTGGTCCGGCGACCTCGCCGCGACGCTGGCATTGAATGCATCAGGCGTGCCACCAGCACCCCGTCAATGGGTAAATTGACTGCATAAAAATCCCGTCAATCGCAGCATTCCGATGCCACCCCCAGCTCCTGTGCGGCTTGCCGAATCGTCACCGGCGAAAGGTTTTTTACGGGCCATGAAGCAATCCATTCAATCCCTCCATACAATCCGCAAACACCGCGCAAACCCGCATGCACCCTGGCGCAGCGCCGTGTCTTGAGTTGGTGCGCCGGCACTGCACGGGATGACGCAAGACGGTGCAATCGCAGCCCCTTTGCAGTCCGATTGGATGGAATGCAAATTGCATTCAATGAGGCTTTTCGATGCAGTCAATGTTGAACGCCGGAAACGAGGAAGCCGCCATGTCCAAGAACAGCACCCTGTGGGTCCCGAAATTGAAGAAGGGCAGCGGACCGCTCTACCTGGCCATCGCCAATGCGATCGCCGAGGATGTCGCCACCGGCCACCTGCAGCCCGAGCAGCGCCTGCCGCCGCAACGCAAGCTGGCCGAGTTGCTGGACCTGGACTTCACCACGGTGGCCCGCGCGTATACGGAAGCGCATCGGCGCGGCCTGGTGGATTCGGTGGTGGGACGCGGCACCTTCGTCTGCGGCAAACGCCGTCCGCGCATCCCGCGCGTGACCGAAGGCCGGCCCAATGTGGACATGTCGATGAACATGCCGCCCGAGCCGGAGTCGCCGGAGCTGATGGAATTGATGCAGTCGGGATGGAGCAAGGTCAACGGCCGCCTGCGCGACCTGATGCGCTACCAGGATTTCGGCGGATCGCCGGAGGATCGCGAAGCCGGTGCGCTCTGGCTGCGCCGGCGCGCGCTGCTGGTGGAACCGGAACGGGTACTGGTGACGCCGGGCGCGCAATGTGCGCTGCTGGCCATCCTCACCATGGTGGTCGGGCCGGGCGGCGTGCTCTGCTGCGAGGACGTCACCTATCCCGGCCTGCGGGCGCTGGCCGGGCATCTCAACATCAAGCTGGTCGGCTTGCCGATGGACAATGAAGGCATCGATGCCGTGGCCTTCGCGGGCGCCTGCGCGCAATACGCGCCCAAGGCGCTGTATTGCAATCCCACGCTGCTGAACCCGACCACCTGCACGACCTCGGTGTCACGGCGCCAGGCGCTGGTGGAGATCGCCCGCCACTACGAGGTCGCCATCATCGAGGACGATGCCTACGGTTTCCTGCCGCGCAATGCGCCACCGGCCATCGCCAGCCTGGGCAGCGAACTGACCTACTACGTCACGGGCCTGGCCAAGACCGTGGGCGCGGGCTTGCGCATCGCCTACATGGTGGCGCCGGACGTGGCCTCGGCCGCACGCCTGACGGCCGCCCTGCGCGCGACCACGGTCATGGCCTCGCCGGTCACCTCGACCCTGGCCACGCACTGGATCCGCGACGGCGTGGCCGACCTGGCGCTGGCCAACATCCGCAAGGAGTCGATGGCCCGCCAGAAGATCGCCGCCCGCATCCTGCCCGAGCACAGCTATGCCTCCGAAGCGGAAGCCTTCCACCTGTGGCTCAAGCTGCCCGGCGGCTGGCAGGCCAGCAGCTTTTCCGCCCAGATGCGCAGCAATGGCGTGGCCGTGGTGGGGGTGGATGCCTTCTCGGTGACGGCCGCCCCGGTGCAGGCCGTGCGGGTGTGCATCGGCGGCATCGCCAGCCGCAGTGACATCCAGCATGCCCTGGGCCTCATCCGCAGCACACTGGCCGACCAGCCGCTGATGAAACCGGCCGTGGTCTGAAACCGGGCCAGGTGCGCCGGCAGCCCGCAACGGCGCGGCATTGGCACGATTGCAACAAATCAGAAACGTTCACATATGGTCATGCATATGAGATCATTAACGACAAGCAATCCTGTCCGCGTACCCTCGGCGCTCCATCGCCTGCGGCCAGGAGCGCCACGCCAACCCGTTCCCCGGTGCGCCGGAAAGATGTACGAGAAATGTTGAAAAAAATTAAAACGGAGGATCTGGTCCTCGGGATGTATTTCTGCGGCTTCGAAGCGGCCTGGCTGGACCATCCGTTCTGGAAGAACAAGTTCCTGCTCAAGAATGAGGCCGACCTGAAGCAGGCGCATGCCAGCGGCATCGCCCACTGCTGGATCGATCCGGAACGCGGGCTGGATGTGGCCGAGACGAACGGGCAAGGGGCAGCCCCTGAAGACAGCGCACCCGTGCCCGCCGAGCCTGCCCCCGAACTGCCGCCGGGTCCGGACATCGACACCACCCTGCTGGAAGCCGAAGCCCTGCGCGAGAACGCCAAGAAGGCGACCAAGGCCATGTTCAGCGAAGCCCGGCTGGGCAAGGCGCTGGACATGGAGCGCTGCGTGACGGTGGTGGAGGAAATTGCCGGGGCCGTCCTGCAAAGCCCCAATGGCACGCTCAGCGTGCTGCGCCTCAAACTGGCCGATGAATATACCTACCTGCACTCGGTGGCGGTCTGCGCCCTGATGGTCGCCCTGGGGCGCACCCTGGGCCTGGACGAGAAGGCCTGCCGCGAAGCCGGCCTGGGTGGCTTCCTGCACGATGTGGGCAAGGCCTTCCTGCCGCACGACCTGCTCAACAAGCCCGGCAAGCTCACCGACGATGAATTCACCCTGATCAAGAAGCATCCCGAACTGGGCTACAAATACCTGAGCCTGGACCCCAACGTGCCCGATTACGCGCGCGATGTCTGCCTGCACCATCACGAGAAGATGGACGGCCACGGCTACCCGGAACTGCTGCGCAGCGGCCAGATCAGCCTGTATGCGCGCATGGCGGCGATTTGCGACGTGTATGACGCGCTCACCTCGGACCGTCCCTACAAGCGCGCCTGGGACCCTGCCGAAGCGATTTCCAGCATGGCCTCCTGGACCGGCCACTTCGACCGCGCCATGTTCCTGGCCTTCGTCAAGACCCTGGGCATCTACCCGGTCGGCTCCATCGTCAAGCTGGAATCGGGCCGCTCCGGTTTCGTGATCCGCCAGAATGCGCAGGACCTGACCCGCCCGGTGTTGAAGGTGTTCCGCTACAACGACGACATGGAAATGAGCGACACCGAGATCCTCGACCTGATGGCCACGCCCGAAGCCGATACCATCGTCGCCCGGGGCGGCGAGGAATGGGCGCGCCTGAGCCATCTCGACACCATGCAGATGCTCAGCACCGGCACGCCAAACTGATGCATCCCGGCGGCGCAGCACTGCGCCGCCGCTTTCTCGATCAAGCCGCGCTGACCTGGCGGATGGCCGCCTCCCAGGCATGAATGCGTTCCTGCGCCTGCTCGCGCGTGAAGTGCGGCTCGAAGGTGCGCTCCATGCGCCACTGTGCAGACAGCTCCGACAAGTCACGATAGACCCCCGTGGCCACCCCGGCCAGATAGGCCGCACCCAGCGCCGTGGTTTCGGTCACTTGCGGACGGATCACCGGAATGCCCAGCAGGTCGGCCTGGAACTGCAGCAGCAGGTTGTTGGCCGCGGCCCCGCCATCGACGCGCAATTCGGTGATGGGCGAGACCGCATCCTTGACCATTGCATTGAGCAAGGCGGTGCTCTGGAAGGCAATCGATTCCAGCGCCGCGCGGGCGATGTGGGCCACCGTGCTGCCCCGGCTCAACCCGACGATGGCGCCCTTGGCACCGGGATTCCAGTACGGCGCACCCAGCCCCGTGAAGGACGGCACGAACACCACCCCGCCCGAATCTTCCACCGTGCAGGCCAGTCCCTCGACGTCGGTGGAGGTCTTGATGGCCTTCAAGCCGTCGCGCAGCCACTGCACCACGGCACCGCCGATGAAGACGCTGCCTTCGAGCGCATATTGTTTGCGTTCATCGACCTGGCAGGCAGCGGTACTGATGAGGCCGTTGTGCGATGTCGCGCACTGGTCGCCGGTATGCAGCAGCATGAAGCAGCCGGTACCGTAAGTATTCTTGGCCATGCCAGGACTCACGCAGGCCTGGCCGAACAGGGCCGATTGCTGGTCGCCGGCGATGCCGCCGATCTTGACCGCCGCACCCAGGTGCTGCGCATCGATCTCACCATAAATGTGGGCCGAGGCATGCACCTGCGGCAGCATCGCGGCGGGAATATCGAGCCACTGCAGCAGTTCTTCATCCCAGGCACCGGTGTGGATATTCCACAGCATGGTGCGCGAGGCATTGGAGACATCGCTCACATGCAGGCGGCCCCCGGTCAGGTTCCAGACCAGCCAGGAATCGACGGTGCCGAACAGCAGTTCGCCCCGTTCGGCACGCGCACGCAGGCCGTCGACGTTGTCCAGGATCCAGCGCAGCTTGGTCCCGGAAAAATAAGGATCGAGCACCAGCCCGGTCTTCTTCTGGATGGCCTCGCCGAGTCCTCGTTCACGCAGCGCCGCGCACACCACTTCGGCGCGGCGGTCCTGCCAGACCACGGCGTTGTAGACCGGCTTGCCGGTGGCGCGCTCCCACACCACGGTGGTCTCGCGCTGGTTGGTGATGCCCAGGGCCGTCAGTTCTTCGGCCTTGATGCCGCTTTGCGCCAGTACCTTCTGCGCCGTCTGCAACTGGCTCTGCCACAGGTCCATGGGGTCGTGCTCGACCCAGCCCGGCTGCGGAAAGATCTGCGGGAATTCCTGCTGGGCCGTGGCGACGATGGCGCCGCTCTGGTCGAAAATGATGCTGCGCGAGCTGGAGGTACCCTGGTCGAGGGCGAGCAGATAGGCCATGATGATTCCTTGCAGACGACTGAAATACTAAGGTTTGAAAATGGAATAACACATTCCTGCGGGCCGCAACCGCAATTCAGATGCGGTCAATCTCGGAGGAGACTAAGTTTCAACGTAAAACCAAGTCAACACGCGCCGCTTCAAATTGAAGACGCCACCCCGACACCGGCCGGGATGGCGTCATCTCACGCGTGATGGCGATCAGGCTGCATCAGCGGACGCGGCCATCCTTCCAGGCTTGCAGCAGCTTGTCGTAGGGGATGGTTTCGCCCTTCGGCTTTTCGTTGGCCAGCTTGGCCCACGGTGCGCCCTTGTCGGACAGCCAGGTGGCCGGATCCTTCTTCGGGTTCAGCTTGGGCGCGCACTGCTTCATGCCGGCGCGCTGCAGGCGGGCCATGATACCGTCCATTTCCTCGGCCAGGTTGTCCATGGCGCCTTGCGGGGTCTTCTCGCCGGAGATGGCCGAGGAGATGTTCTTCCACCAGATCTGCGCCATCTTCGGATAGTCGGGCACGTTGGTACCGGTCGGGGTCCACGCCACCCGGGCCGGGCTGCGGTAGAACTCGATCAGGCCACCGTACTTGGCGGCGTTCTTGGTGAAGTAGTCGGAACGGATGTCGGAGTCACGAATGAAGGTCACGCCGACGATGGACTTCTTCAGCGAGACGGTCTTGGAGGTGGTGAACTGCGCGTACAGCCAGGCCGCAGCCATCTGGTCCGGCGGGGTGCTCTTGAGGAAGGTCCACGAACCCACGTCCTGGTAGCCGTTTTGCATGCCATCCTTCCAGTACGGGCCGTGCGGGCCGGGGGCCATGCGCCACTTGGGCGAACCGTCGGCGTTGACCACCGGCAGGCCCTGCTTGGTCATGCTGGCGGTGAAGGCGCTGTACCAGAAGATCTGCTGCGCGATGTGGCCTTGGGCAGGCACCGGGCCGGCTTCGGAGAAGGTCATGCCCAGCGCTTCGGGCGGGGCGTACTTCTTCATCCAGTCCAGGTACTTGGTCAGGGCGTAGACCGCCGCCGGCGAGTTGGTGGCACCGCCGCGCGAGACCGATGCGCCCACCGGGGTGCACTTGTCGTCGGCTACGCGGATACCCCATTCATCGACCGGCAAGCCATTGGGCAGGCCCTTGTCGGCAGCACCGGCCATGGACAGCCAGGCATCGGTGAAGCGCCAGCCCAGCGATGGGTCCTTCTTGCCGTAGTCCATGTGGCCGAAGACCTTCTTGCCGTCCAGTTCCTTGACGTCATTGGTGAAGAAGGCGGCGATGTCTTCGTAGGCCGACCAGTTCTGCGGCACGCCCAGCTCATAGCCGTACTTGGCCTTGAACTTGTCCTGCAGGTCCTTGCGCGCGAACCAGTCGGCGCGGAACCAGTACAGGTTGGCGAACTGCTGGTCAGGCAGCTGGTAGAGCTTGCCATCCGGGGCGGTGGTGAAGCTGGTACCGATGAAGTCCTTCAGGTCCAGGCCGGGGTTGGTGTATTCCTTGCCGGGGCCGGCCATGTAGTCGCTCAGCACCACGGTCTGGCCGTTGCGGTAGTGGGTACCGATCAGGTCGGAGTCGTTGACCCAGCCGTCATAGATGGACTTGCCCGATTGCAGGGAGGTCTGCATCTTCTCGACCACGTCGCCTTCCTGGATCACGTCGTGGATGACCTTGATGCCGGTGATTTCCTCGAAGGCCTTGGCCAGGGTCTTGGATTCATAGGCGTGTGTGTCCAGGGTCTCCGAGACCACGTGGATTTCCTTGACGCCCTTGGCCTTGAGCTTGGCGGCCGCGTCGATGAACCATTGCATCTCGGTGACCTGCTGTGGACGCGACAGCGTGCTGGGCTGGAATTCCGCATCCACCCACTTCTCGGCGGCCTTGATGTCGGCCCAGGCATTGCCCGCGATACCGGCCATGGCCATGGCGGCGGCCAGCACGGTCAGTTTGATTTTCCGCATGTTCTGCATCATGTCTCCTCGTCACCTTCCCCTGGGTTGGCGTGCCGGGTAGGGAAGGAGAATCCCCGGACGTCCATTGTGATTACCGTTCTGATTACAGATCTCTTGCCTGCTGCCCGAACACTCTTCTCACCCCTTGCGCATGATCAGCGCCAGCATCACGAAACCGATTGCGGCGGCATACCACTGGTCCAGGTCGGTGAGTCCGACCCAGGCCAGGTTGATGTAAGCAGCCGTGAGCAGCCCGATGAACAGGCGGTCACCGCGCGTGGTGCGCATGGGCAGGAAGCCCTTGCGCTCGATGGTCGGCGAGCGGATTTCCCACACCGTCATGCCGACCAGCATCAGCACCACGCAGGCGAAAAAGATCGCCACCGGTGGCGTCCACGACATCCACGACAAAGCATTTCCCATAATCACACTCTCCCCATTGCGAAGCCCTTGGCGATGTGGTTGCGCACGAACCAGATCACCAGGGCTCCCGGAACAATCGTCAGCACGCCGGCCGCGGCCAGGATGCCCCAGTCCATGCCCGCTGCCGACGCGGTACGCGTCATGATGGCGCTGATCGGCTTGGCGTTGACCGAGGTCAGCGTGCGGGCCAGCAGCAGCTCCACCCAGCTGAACATGAAGCAGAAGAAGGCCGTCACGCCCACGCCCGACTTGATCAGCGGCAGGAAGATGCGCAGGAAGAAGCGCGGGAAGGAGAAGCCATCGATATAGGCCGTCTCATCGATCTCGCGCGGCACGCCCGACATGAAACCTTCCAGGATCCACACTGCCAGCGGCACGTTGAAGAGCATGTGCGCCAGCGCCACCGCGATGTGCGTGTCCGACAGCCCGATGGTGGAATAGAGCTGGAAGAACGGCAGCAGGAACACCGCCGGCGGCGTCATGCGGTTGGTCAGCAGCCAGAAGAACATGTGCTTGTCGCCCAGGAAGCGATAGCGCGAGAAGGCATAAGCGGCCGGCAGGGCTACCAGCAGCGACATGACCGTGTTCATGGCCACGTAGATGATGGAGTTGATGTAGCCCGAATACCACGAGGGATCGGTGAAGATCGTCTTGTAGTTGTTCAGCGTGGGCGCATTGGGCCAGAGCGTGAAGACCGACAGCGTCTCCTCGTTGGTCTTCAACGACGTGTTCAGCAGCCAGTACAGCGGCACCAGCGTGAAGGCGATGTAGACCAGCATCACCAGGGTGCGGGTGAAGGTCTTGTCCTGGGTCTTATTCATGTTGGCCACCCGAAGCATTGGCGTTGTTGCCGGCGCTCTGCATCCAGTTGTAGAGCACGAAGGACAACAGCAGGATGATGAGGAAGTAGATCAGCGAGAAGGCAGCGGCCGGACCGAGGTCGAACTGGCCCACGGCTTTCTGCGTGAGGTACTGGCTGAGGAAGGTGGTCGAGTTGCCGGGACCGCCACCGGTGAGCACGAAGGGCTCGGTGTAGATCATGAAGCTGTCCATGAAGCGCAGCAGCACCGCGATCACCAGCACACCGCGCATCTTGGGCAGCTGGATGAAACGGAACACCGCCCAGCGGCTGGCGCCGTCAATCTGCGCGGCCTGGTAATACGCATCCGGAATCGAACGCAGACCGGCAAAGGCCAGCAGCGCCACCAGCGGCGTCCAGTGCCACACATCCATGAGCAGCACGGTCAGCCAGGCGTCCAGCGGATTGGAGGCGTAGTTGTAGTCGACGCCCAGCAGGTTGAGCACGTGGCCGCCCAGCCCGATGTCGCCACGGCCGAAGATCTGCCAGATGGTGCCGACCACGTTCCATGGAATCAACAGCGGCATGGCCAGGATCACCAGCGTGGCCGAGGATTTCCAGCCCTTGTGCGGCATGGCCAGCGCCAGGCCGATGCCCAGCGGCAGCTGCACCAGCAGCACGCAGAAGGAAAAGATCAGCTGGCGCAGCAGGGCCGCATGGAGTTCGCTGTCGCGCATGACGTCGCGGAACCAGTCCAGGCCCACGAAGACTTTCTGTTCGGGGCTGATGATGTCCTGCACCGAATAATTGACCACCGTCATCAGCGGAATGATGGCCGAGAAGGCCACCGTCAGGAAGACCGGGAGGATGAAGAACCAGGCCTTGTTGTTGTAGGGCTTGTTCATGGCTTAGCGTCCAATTCTCTCGTCGTTGCTGAAGAAGATCGTCTCGGGCTTGGCCAGTCGCAGCCAGTGTGCACCGGTGGCGATCTTCAATTCGGGCGCCACGCGCGCCTTCACGCTCATGCCCTCGAACTGCGCGGTCACCAGCTGGCTGGTGCCCAGGTGCTGGACCTGGGTGATCTCGGCGCTGACGGCACCGGCCGTACCGGGTGCAGCCAGCTCGACGAATTCGGGGCGGATGCCCAGCTTGAGGTCACCGCTGCTGTTCTTCAGGGCCTGCAGCTGCGCGGCCTCGACCTGCACGCGCTGCTGGCCCAGCACGACCGCATCGCCTTCCACGCGCACCGGGCAGAAGTTCATGCCGGGACTGCCGATGAAGTAACCGACGAAAGTGTGATCAGGCCGCAGGAACAGGGCCTCAGGTTTACCCTGCTGCACCACCTTGCCCTCGGTCATGACCACCACTTCATCGGCGAAGGTCAGTGCCTCGACCTGGTCGTGGGTGACGTAGATCAGGGTCAGCTTCAACTGGTGATGGATTTCCTTGAGCTTCTGGCGCAGCTCCCACTTCATGTGCGGATCGATCACCGTCAGCGGTTCATCGAAGAGGATCGCCGCCACGTCCTTGCGCACCAGGCCACGGCCCAGCGAAATCTTTTGCTTGGCATCGGCCGACAGACCGGCGGCGCGCTGCTTGAGGTCGCGGGTCAGGTCGAGCATCTCGGCGATCTCGCGCACGCGGGCCTGCACTTCGCGCTCGGCGATCTTGCGGTTGCGCAGCGGGAAAGCGAGGTTGTCGAACACGCTCATGGTGTCGTAGAGCACCGGGAACTGGAACACCTGCGCGATGTTGCGATCGCGGGTGGCCATGCGAGTCATGTCGCGGCCATCGAAGAGCACCTGCCCTTCGGAGGGCTGCAGCAGGCCGGAAATGATGTTGAGCAAGGTGGACTTGCCGCAGCCGGAGGGACCCAGCAGCGCATAGGCACCGCCGTCTTCCCACACCATGTTCATGGGTTGCAGGGCATAGTCCTTGAGGCTGGCCGGGTTGCCACTGTAGGCGTGGCCCAGGTTCTTGAATTCGATGCGGGCCATGTCAGCGAGTCTCCAGCGGGGCGCTCAGCAGGCGACCCTGTGTATCGAAGAGGAAGGCCTTGGCGGCGGCGATGCTCACTTGCACCGTGCTGCCGATGGCCACTTCATGCACGCCCGACAGCTGCGCCACCAGGGGCACATCGCCATGGCGCAGGTGCAGGTAGGTTTCGGAACCGGACAGTTCGGCCAGGGTCACGCTGCAGCCCAGGCTCACGCCGGGTGCCGTCAGCGCTTCCAGGCGCACGTCGTTGCAGCGGATGCCCAGCTTGCAGGGTTGGCCTTCGGACAGGGACAAGCTGCGTCCGGCGATCTCCAGCACGCTGCCATCGTTCATGCGGATGGCGGCCACGCCCGGGCCGGTGGAGACGGCCGTGGCGTCCAGCAGGTTCATCGGCGGGTCATTGAAGATCGCAGCCACGCGGGTGGAGGCCGGACTGTTGAACAATTCCAACGTGGGTGCGAATTGCAGCAGGCGGCCTTCGTGCATCACGGCGGTGTGGCCGCCCAGCAGCAGCGCTTCCTGCGGCTCGGTGGTGGCGTAGACCACGGTGGTGTCGCCGGTAGCGAAGAGCGAAATCAGTTCACTGCGCAATTCCTCCCGCAGCTTGTAGTCGAGGTTGACCAGCGGCTCATCGAGCAGCACCAGCGGGGCGCGCTTGATGAGCGCCCGTGCCAGCGCGCAGCGCTGCTGCTGGCCACCGGAGAGTTCCAGCGGCAGGCGTTGCAGCAGGTGGGTGATGTGCAGCTTGTCGGCGATTTCCTTGACACGCTTGCTGATCTCCTGCTCGGGCTGCTTCTGCAGGCGCAAGGGCGCGGCGATGTTCTCGAACACCGTCAGGCCAGGATAGTTGATGAATTGCTGGTACACCATCGCCAGGTTGCGCTCGCGCACACCCACGCCGGTGACGTCCTGGCCATCGACCAGCACGCGCCCTGCAGTGGGCTTGTCGAGCCCTGCGATGATGCGCATCAGGGACGTCTTGCCGGCCTGGGTCGGGCCCAGCAGGACGTTGATGCCGCCTTTGGCGAGATGGAGGTCAAGCGGGTACAGGTGCGTTTCGGCACCGACCGTCTTGGCCACTTGTTTCAATTCCAGGGTCACGCTGTCTCCTCGCTACATTTTTTGATTGATCTGGTGTGCGGTGACCTGGCTCAGTGGGGCGTGGCGCCCGGCAAATCCGCCAGCCACGCCTCCAGCCGCCCTCTGTGCTGCGGCCCACAATGCAGGCCCAGCTTGCTGCGCCGCCACAGGATGTCATCCGCACCGCGCGCCCACTCGTGTTGCACCAGGTAGCGCGCCTCGGCCTCGTAGAGGCCCGGTGTCAGTTCTTCGCCCAGCGCTGCCAGGCTGTCGGCCTGGCCGATGATCTGGTCCACGCGTGAACCATAGCTGCGCGCATAGCGATGGGCAAGCGCGGCCGGCAACCAGGGATAGCGCGCCTGCAATTTGCGCAGGTAGGCCTCAAAGTCGTAGCGCGCCACCATCTTGCCGGGCTGTTCCAGGTCGCCGCCAGGCAGCGGCGCACCGGCCGTCCACGGCTGGCTCGATGCACCCAGGTGCGGGGCCAGCATGGACAGCGCTTCTTCGGCCAGCTTGCGATAGGTCGTGATCTTGCCGCCCCAGACGTTGAGCATCGGCGCACCCGCATCGTCGCATTCGAGCAGGTAGTCGCGCGTGATGGCCGAGGCGTTTTCGGCGCTGTCGTCCAGCAGCGGACGCACGCCGGAATAGGTCCAGACCACGTCTTCCTTGCCGATCTGGCGCTTGAAGTAACGGTTGGCCATCTCGCAGAGATACTCGATCTCTTCGGCATCGATCTCGACCTTGCCGGCATCGCCGTGGTATTCGAGGTCGGTGGTACCGATGAGGGTGAACTCTTCCTGATAGGGAATGGCGAAGATGATGCGCTTGTCCGGGTTCTGGAAGATGTAGGCGTAGGGGTGGTCGAACAGGCGCTTGACCACGATGTGGCTGCCCTTGATCAGGCGCAGGCTGCGGCCGGTCTTGGCTTGCGGCACCGACTGCGCAAAGCGCGCGGCCCAGGGACCGGCGGCGTTGACGATGGCACGGGCGCGCACTTCTTCCTGTTGCACGCCGCTGGCGTACTGGTGCTCCAGCACCGCATGCCAGGTATCGCCTTCGCGGCGGGCGCTGATGCACTTGGTGCGGGTGAGGATGCGGGCGCCGCGTTCCTGGGCGTCCATGGCGTTCAAGACCACCAGGCGCGCGTCGTCGACCCAGCCATCGGAATAGACGAAGCCCTTGCGATAGTCGCCCTTCAAAGGCTGCCCGCCCGGGTGGCGAGCGAGGTTGGCGCCTTCGGAGGCGGGCAGGATCTCGCGCTTGGCGAGGTAGTCGTACATGAACAGGCCGGCGCGGATCATCCAGGCCGGGCGCTGGTTGGCGTCGTGCGGCATGACGAAGCGCAACGGCCAGATGATGTGCGGTGCCGAGCGCAGCAGGACTTCGCGTTCCTGCAGGGCCTTGCGCACCAGCTTGAATTCGTAATATTCGAGGTAGCGCAAGCCGCCGTGGATGAGCTTGGTGCTGGCCGAGGAGGTATGTTGGGCCAGGTCATGCTGCTCGCACAGCAGCACCCGCAGGCCGCGCCCGGCCGCATCGCGCGCGATGCCCGCGCCGTTGATGCCGCCGCCTACCACCAAGAGATCATATTCGAGCGTCATTCGCCGCTTCTCCGTATTGGATCCGTATGGGTTCCGGGTTGAAACTGTATTGATGCCGTAGTGAAACTGTATTGGCTGCGGCAGCGACACCGTATTGCTGCCGGGCTGCCACTGTATTGCTGCCGTGTTTCCGCTGTATTACTGCCGTGTTGGTGCCGTATTGGTGCCGTGTTGCTTGTGTGCGGTAACCGTATTGCCGTCTCAGCGGTTCCGCTGTGTTTGCGTGCAACAGCTGCCGTGCAACCCCGCACTTTCCCGGGAGTTGCCAATGCACGTAAGATAAGCGACATCCCGAAAGTAAATCAACAATTATTTGTTGTTTTATGTTCGTTTATGTTTTTTAATGTTCATATTCAATCAAAATTGTTTCCCAAAAATCAACGGATTTCGATCACCTCCATGCTCAATCCCAGGCAACAGACGCTGCTGGAATGCGTTCGCAAGCACGGCACCATTTCGGTGGAAGAGCTGGCCCAGCAACTGAACGTGACCACCCAGACCGTGCGCCGCGACGTCAAGGCGATGGTCGATGCCAGTTTGCTGGCGCGTTATCACGGCGGGGTCGGGCTGCTGTCCTCGACCGAGAACATTGCCTATCCCGAGCGCCAGGTCATGCATGCCGACGCCAAGCGCCGCATCGGCCGCACGGTGGCCGCGCGGGTGCCGGATGGCTGTTCGCTGATCCTGAACCTGGGCACCACCACTGAAGAGGTGGCGCGCGCCCTGCAGCAGCACAAGAACCTGCACGTGGTGACCAACAACCTGAACGTGGCCAATTCGCTGGCCAGCAATCCGGCGCTGGAGGTCATCATTGCCGGCGGCGTGGTGCGCGCGCGGGATCGCGGCATCGTGGGCGAGGCCACCATCGATTTCATCCGGCAGTTCAAGGTGGACATCGGCATCATCGGCATTTCCAGCATCGAGATGGATGGGGTCTTGCGGGACTTTGATGCCCGTGAAGTCAAGGTCGCCCAGACCATCATCGAGCAGTCGCGCCAGGTCTGGCTGGTTGCCGATGCCAGCAAGTTCGGACGGCAGGCGCTGGTGAAGATGGCGCACCTGTCGCAGATCGACGTGCTCTTCACCGATGCCCCGCCCCCGCCGGAACTGGCGACCCTGCTGGCGGAAACCGATGTGGAAGTGGTGATCGCAAAGTAAGCCTGTCAGGCAGGCATGCTGCACAGGCATGCGCAACTGCACTCACCTTGTTTTTCAACGATGGGCGACATGGATCAATCCATGCGCAATCATCGATTGTCGTCATGCGGCACGCGGAGGATATTGACGTTTGCAGGCAGGAACAACAGACGGCCATTTCAGCACAAGGCCGCCGCCCTGCCCTGGCATCCCGTTGATCCCCCCGAGGAGTGCATATGACGCAAATGATGAAAGCGGCCGTCGTCCGCGAATTCGGCAAGCCCCTGTCGATTGAACAAGTGCCCGTCCCCACGCCGGGTCCGGGCCAGATCCTGGTCAAGTTCGAAGCCAGCGGCGTCTGCCATACCGACCTGCACGCGGCCCATGGCGACTGGCCCGTCAAACCCACACCGCCTTTCATTCCCGGCCACGAAGGCACTGGCTACGTTGCCGCGCTGGGCGCGGGTGTCAAGCACGTCAAGGAAGGCGACCGCGTTGGCGTGCCCTGGCTGCATACGGCCTGTGGCTGCTGCTCGCCCTGCCGCACCGGCTGGGAAACCCTGTGCGCCGAGCAGCAGAACACCGGCTATTCCGTCAACGGCAGCTTTGCCGAATATGGCCTGGCCGATCCCAATTTCGTCGGCCACCTGCCTGCCGGACTGGACTTCGGCCCGGCCGCCCCCGTGCTGTGCGCGGGCGTGACCGTCTACAAGGGCTTGAAGGAAACCGAGGTGCGCCCCGGTGAGTGGGTGGTGATCTCCGGCATCGGCGGCCTGGGCCACATGGCCGTGCAATATGCCAAGGCCATGGGCATGCACGTGGTCGCCGCCGACATCCACGAAGACAAGCTGGCGCTGGCCAAGAAGCTGGGCGCGGACCTGACCGTCGATGGCCGCGACCACAATGCAGTGGCCGAAGTCCAGCGCCTCATCGGTGGTGCGCATGGTGCGCTGGTGACGGCGGTCTCGCCCAAGGCGATGGAACAGGCGTTCGGTTTCCTGCGTGCCCGCGGCACCATGGCGCTGGTTGGATTGCCCCCGGGCGACATCAGTCTGCCGGTGTTCAATACGGTGTTGAAGCGCATCACCGTGCGCGGCTCCATCGTCGGTACGCGCCAGGACCTGGAAGAATCGCTGGTCTTTGCGGCAGAGGGCAAGGTGGCGGCGCACTTTACCTGGGACAAGCTGGACAATATCAATGCCATCTTTGCGCGCATGGAAGAGGGCAAGATTGATGGGCGGATTGTGCTGGACTTGAAGTAAGAAGTCCCGGCGTACGCAGAATTTTGACGCAATAAAAAATGACGGCTTCTCCGGAAGCCGTCATTGTCGTTGAAGCCGCTGCCTCCTCAAACCGGGCTCGGCTCCTTGGGTTGCCACTGCTTGATACCAGCCAGCACATCACGCATCTTTTCACGCGCGATTTCGGTGTCATATGCGACTTGCGCGCGCAGCCAGTATCCGTCGGAGAGTCCGAAGAAGCGTGCGAGCCGCAAATCGGTATCGGCTGTTACGGCACGCTTGCCATTGACGATCTCGCTGATGCGCAATTGCGATACGCCGATTTCCTTGGCCAAACGGTATTGGGTGATGCCCATCGGCTTCAGGAATTCTTCATTGAGCAGTTCGCCCGGCGTTACCGGAGCAAGACGTCGAGCCATCGCAACCTCCTAGCTGTGATAATCAACGATCTCGATGTCGAATGCGGCACCGTCCCTCCAGACGAAACAAAGACGCCACTGATCGTTGATTCTGATGCTGTATTGGCCGCGCCGCCTACCTTTGAGCAATTCAAGGCGATTTTGCGGCGGGATTCTCAAATCCTCCAGCCGAACGGCAATTTCCAACTGCCGCAACTTTCGCAAAGCTACACGCTCGATGTTGACAAACCGCGCTATGCGCTTGCCTTCGTGCAACGCCTCAGTGTCGGCGCATTTGAATGATTCGATCATGGGAATAGTAACGACATACGTTAGTAACGTCAAACGTTATTATCGGTATTATTTGAACTACTCCCTTTGCCCTTGGTCCGGCCAGCCAGCATCCTACCAGTATCCCAACACCTTCCACCACACCATCCCCACCGTCGCAAACACCAGCAATTCCACCACCGCCATCACGAAGCCCACGCCCCACCACTTGCCCATGGAGACGTAGCCGCTGCCGAAGATGATGGGCGAAGTGCCGGTAGCGTAATGGGTCAGCGTCATCATCACGCCCGAGCCTGCGGTCATCATCAGCATGAAGGGGACCACATACTGCGGCGGCAGCAATTGCGCGCCCACCGTGAGGAAGGCCAGCATCATCGCGCTGATGTGCGCGGTGGTACTGGCAAAGAAGTAATGCGACAGCACGAACACCAGCAACAGCACGCTGGCCACGGCCATCCAGCCCATGCCGCTGGCGACGATGGCAGCCTTCATGCCTTCCGAGAACCAGGCCACCACACCGGTCTTGTTCAACTGCTCGGCCAGCATCACCAGCGCCCCGAACCAGACCAGCGTATCCCACGCACTTTTTTCGGAGAGCACATCATCCCAGTCAATCGTGCCGGTGATGATGAGCACGAACAACCCAACGAACGCCACCACCGTGGGATCGAGCGTGAAGGCCGCGCCCAGCAGCATGGCCGGGACGTTGGCCCACAGCAGCAGCAGCAGCGCGAAAGTCCCCAGCATCACCTTCTCGCTGGCCCCGAGCCGGCCCATCTTGTCCAGTTCGCTGCGCGCGTAGTCCACCGCATTGGGCGTGGACTTCAGCTCCGGCGGCGCGAGCAGGTAGATCACCATCGGCATGATCAGCAGGCACACCAGGCCGGGCAGCAGCATGCACAGCGCCCAGGTGGTCCATGAGAGCTGCAGCGCATGGCCGGTGGCCTTGGCCACATAGTTGACCACCAGCGGATTGGGCGCGGTGGCGGTGAGGAACATGGCCGAGGTGATCGGATTGGCGTGATAGTTGACCAGCGCCAGGTAGGTGCCGACCTTGTTCTGCGTGCCCTTGGCCGGATCGGAATCGAAGGCGTTGGCAATGGACTTCATGATGGGATGCACGATGCCGCCGCCACGCGCCGTATTGCTGGGCGTGAACGGGGCCAGCACCAGTTCGCAGATGGCCAGCCCATAGCCGATGCCCACCGTGCGCTTGCCCAGCAGCGCGATGAACATCAGCCCGACGCGGCGGCCGAGTCCGGTCTTTTTCAAGCCGCGCGAGATCAGGATGGCCACCACGATGAGCCAGATCAGCGGATTGGAAAAACTGGCCAGCGCATCGGCAATGGCGCCCTTGGAGGAAGTCGAGGTGACCTGCGACAGCGAGACGATGACGATGGCCATCATCGCCATCACGCCAATGGGCATGACCTTGAGGATGATGGCCACGATGGTGGTAAGGAAGATCGCCACCAGCGCCCAGGCCTTGGGCTCCAGCCCCGCCGGGCAGGGTGTGAGCAGCAGCAGGACCAGGACCGCCGTGGCGATCAGGGCCGGACCCAGCTTGAAGGGTACGGCATCGTTGAAATACTTGAAGGTGGCTTTGAGTTGATCGAACATCGCATCATCCTGGGACAGAAACTGGAAGCATGAAAGCAAGATGGCCGCACAGCCTGTTGCCGTGCGGCCATCCTTGCGCCAAGTATAGTCAGCCGGATGAGGGCGCTGTTGCGCTCATTGCCGATGTTTTGATCTGGGCCAGCATTGGCCGAACTTTAAGCTCTCTGGCCTCAGGCCCACGACGCCACGCCTCGGTACGGCAAGCATTGACCCCTAATGATGAACTTGCAAAACAACGACGCGGGAAGACACTTCTTCACAACAAACTTACAATTTTCCAACAATTGTTAACGATTATCATTTATATTCACCAGCCCGACTTATTTGCCAGGCTGTTTGAATACCGATGATGATGCACCGAGGATTTGCGACTCCCCTTCCCTCCCGCCACACCACCAGCGCCGCGTGGCTGCTGACCAGCCTGCTGGCGATGGCGCCGCTGGCATGGGCCGACGATACGGCCACGGCCGCAGGCAGCAATGCAGCGGCCTTGCCCGAGATCAGCGTCTCCGCTGGCCGCGACAAGGCCGGCACCAGCTACAACGCCACCAGCACCAGCGGCGCCACGCGCACCGATACGCCGTTGATGGAACTGCCGCAGTCGGTCCGCGTGATGACGACCCAGCAGATCGAGGACCTGGGTGCGGTGCGGCTGGCCGATACGGTCGATTACGTCAGTGGCATCAGCCGCCTCAATGACTTCGGCGGTACCTGGGACAACTTCGCCATTCGCGGCTTCAGCAGTACCGACATGGGTTTCCTGGTCAATGGTTTCCCCGGTTCGCGCGGCTACAATCCGCGCCGCGATACGGCCACCATCGAACGCATCGAATTCCTCAAGGGCCCGGCCGCCGCGCTCTACGGCAGCAGCGAGCCAGGCGGTACCATCAACATCGTCACCAAGAAACCGCAATTCACGCGCAAGAACAGCGCCGAACTCAGTGCCGGCACCGGCGGCCTGCGCCGTGCCACGGTCGACAGCACCGGCCCCCTGGGCCAGAACCTGGCCTATCGCCTGATCGCCATGACCGAGGAAGGCGACAGCCGTTCCAGCCTGCTCCACAACCGCCGCTCGCTGGTAGCCCCCTCGCTGGCCTGGGTAATCGACAAGGACACCCTGCTGAACTACGAGGCCGAATTCCTGCAGGCCAGCACACCGCTGGACCGCGGCCTCATCAACGTGCGCGGCGTGCTGGGTACGCTGCCGCGTGACCGCGTCCTGAACGAACCCTCCGACGGCAACATGGCCATGCGCAGCAACACGCACCAGCTGACGCTGGAGCGCACGCTGTCCGAGCAGTGGCGCGCCAAGCTCGGTGCCAGCTACAAGGAAAGCAGCTTCGACGGCTACTACACCGAAGCGGCACTCTCCAATCCGCTGGCCGCCGACAATCGCACGCTCAACCGCACCCGTACCTGGCGCCAGCTGCCTTCGCGCGATACCTCCTTCCAGGCGGAGCTGCAGGGCAACTTCAACACCGGTGCCATCGGTCACACCCTGTTGATCGGTGCCGAAGCGTCGACACTGTGGATGAATACGGAAATCCTGCGCTCGGCCAATACGCCCATCGACATCTACAATCCGGTCTACGGCAGCCCGCTGCTGCCGCTGACCAATCGCACCAGCAGTTCGGATGAACATCAGCGGGTCAAGGCGGTGTTCGTGCAGGATCAACTGAGCCTGTCGCCGCAATGGAAAGTGCTGGCCGGCCTGCGCTGGGACCAATACAACCAGAGCATCCAGAATCGTGTAGGTGGCGTCACCAACACCTCGCAGCAACAGAGCGCGGTCTCGCCGCGCGCCGGCATCACCTACCTGCCCACAGCCTGGAGTTCCGTGTATGTGACGGCAGGCAAATCCTTCCGCGCCAACAGTGGCGTGGACGCCAGCGGCCGCGCCTTCGATCCGCAGCACTCCACGGCCTATGAAGCCGGCCTCAAGCTGCAGACCCAGGATGAGCGACTGGGCGCCAACTTCGCCGTCTACGACATCACCAAGACCAATGTCCTCACCGCCAGCGACATCCCGGGCTTCCAGGTGGCTGCGGGCGAAGCCAAGAGCACCGGCTTCGAGGCCGATGCCTATGGCCAGATCGATGCGCACTGGCGCGTCTCGGCCAACTTCGCCTGGGACAACGCGCGCGTGACCAAGGACAAGACCCTGGCAGCAGGCACGCGCCTGGCCAACATTCCCGCCTACAGCGCAGGCCTTTTGGTCATGCGTGAAGATGCGACGGCCAATGGCGCGCGCTATGGATTGGGGGGCGGCGTGAACTACGTCGGCAACCGTTCGGGCAATACCGCAGACACGTATTCATTGCCGGCGTATGCAACGGTCAAGCTCCTGAGCTACTGGCAGGTGAGCAAGAATGTGCGGCTGTCGCTGGACGTGCACAACCTCTTCAACCGCAACTACTATCCGGGTTCGTGGAACAACCTCTACGTGATGCCGGGCGCGGAACGTACTGTCGTGGCGCGCATGAAGATCGACCTGTAATCCGCAAACCGTATCCCCGGCAAGCGACGCTTTCAGGAGGAGAGCCCATGAAAAAGCTCTTCCTCCTGGGCGATATGCAAGCGCAAGATGGCCTCCAAGGCGTACAGCGCATGCCGCAGCTCCTGTGCAGTGGCCGCTGCCAGCGGCGGATCAGCGGGACTTGCGCCCAGTTGTGCGGCAATGCGTTCGAGGGTGCGGCTCAGGCGATGGATTTCGCGATGGGTGCTGCTCATCGCGGCCATCGGATCACGGCCGCCTATCAACGTCGCCAGGCGCGGATAGAGGCGCGCATCGTCTTCGGTTTCATGGGGCAGCAGGCGCGTCTTGAGCAATCCGTTCAAGGACTGCAATGCCTCGCGCAAGGCGCTGACGGTGAGTACCTCGCTGTGCTCGGCCAGCCACAGCAGGCGATCCAATATCGGCAACAGCGCGGCATGCTCTTGCTGCAAGCGCTCCCGATCGGCCGCTGGCAAGCGGCTGCGCAGGACTTCCTTCTGCAAGGTCAGCACACGCAATGCATTGAGGATGACGGCCACGTCGATGCACTCCTGCAAGACCGCACCCGCCACCGGGGGCAGATAGCCGCATGCGGCCACCAGCATCGCCACGACCGATAATCCCATCCCGGCCATCACGCTCTGCAAGGCAATGCGTCGGGTCTGCTGCGCCAGCTGCACGGCCAACACCAGGCGATCCAGACGATCCACCAGCAATACCACCTGCGCCGACTCGGCCGCCGCAGCAGCCCCGCGCGCACCCATGGCCACGCCGATATCGGCGGCAGCCAGGGCCGGGGCATCATTGACACCATCACCGACCATCATCGTGACACCCTGCCGGCGTGCCGCTGTAATGGCGGCCAGCTTGGAAGCCGGGCTCTGCTCGGCCAGGATCTCGTCCACGCCCAGCGCACGACCGATGGTGGTGGCCACATCATGACGATCACCGGTCAACATGACGATGCGTTGCACACCGAGCGTGCGCAGCAAGCGCAGCGCACGCGGCGCTTCCAGCCGCACTTCATCGGCCAGCAACAACACCCCGGCAAGGCGGCCCTCGATGGCGACATATACCCCCGCCACCGCGTCATAGCCGATCCGCTCGCTGAACGGTACGGCCCAGGCCGGCAGCGCCGCACCCTGCAGCACATGGTCACGACTGCCCACACGCAGCGCGCGCCCTTGTACGCGTCCGCTCAATCCGGCACCCGGGGACTCGCTCACCTGCTCCGGCAGCGCCAGATCGAGTCCGCGTTCGAGCGCCGCACTGACCACGGCTTGCGCGATGGCATGGACCGACATTTGCTCCAGCGACGCCGCCAGTCTCAACAACTCATCCGCGCCGATGCCGGGCGCAGGATGCAGGGCGACCAGATGCGCCTTGCCGCTGGTCAAGGTACCGGTCTTGTCGACGAAGAGGGTATGCAGCTGCGCCAGCTTTTCCAGCGCACCGCCGTGCTTGATGAGGACGCCCTGCTGGGCACAACGCGACATGGCGCACACCAGCGCCACCGGCACCGCCAGGATCAGGGGACAAGGCGTGGCCACCACGGCGACCGCCAGCGCCCGCTGCGGGTCGCCGCTGATGAGCCAGGCCAGCCCGGCAAGGGCGAGCGCCAGCGGCACGAACAGCAAGGCATAGCGATCTGCCAGCCGCACTGCCGGCGCACGGGACTGGCGGGCGGCACTGACCAGCCGCACGATATTGCCCAAGGTCCCCTGCTCTGCCGTACTGGTGGCCAGCAGGTCGAAGGCCTCGCCGGCATTGATGCTGCCGCTGCAGAGCGCAGCCCCCGAGGCCAGGTTCACCGGTAGTGACTCGCCCGTCAGGGTGGCCTGGTCGAGCAGCGCTGCCGACAGTGCGATGCCATCGACCGGCACCGTCTGGCCAGGACGCACCAGCAGGCGGTCGCCGGGCCGGATCGCCGCCACCGCGACCTCCACGATACGGCCGTCTTCATGGCGATGCGCGTGTTGCGGCACCTTCTCCAGCAGCGCGCCGACATCTCCTGCTGGGCACGGCGCTCGGCGTGGCTTTCCAGGGCACGGCCGGTGACGAACATGAGGGCGATCACGGCTGCGGTCAGTTCCTCCTGCAAGACCAGCGCCCCGGCCAGGGTGAGCAAGGCCATCAGGTCCAGCCCCCACTGGCGTTGCCACAGGGACAGCGCCGTTTCACTGAAGACGAAGAGCAGTACCAGCGCTGCGCTGGCTTGCCAGACGCGCATGGCGATCAAGGGCAGGTGCCAGGCATGCAGCAGCGCGCCGGTGGCCAATGCCAGGGCGCAGAAGACGACCAGGGGAAGATGGAAACGATGGCGCCAGTTCATGGATCTGGGCCGCAGCATCACGGCAGTGGGCGTGCAGGATCGCAAGCGCGATGATGAGGCCGGAGAGCGCCTCGCAGTGGCCTATCTCTCACAAGGATGACTTGCATCAAGTCCGGGCCTGGCAAGCTGTCCGGCGTGGCAACATGGCGCGTGCCGGGGCTACTGGTCTGCCAAGAAGGCAACCTGCGCGCCGATCACTTCCACCTATTCCACGTGGAGTGACGCTCGGGATACGCCTCGAATGGCGGCATCGATGGCAGGGGCAATCCCCTGCAGGCGCTGGACAATTTCGGTCCATGGCCACCTGGCGGAAGAATTCCACAAGTCCGGCGACAGCAAGGGTTGCTTCAACCGGCAGCGATAGGGTCGGCATGGACGCAGCGCCGGCAAAAAAGACAACGCCCCGATGCACAACGGTTCAACGGGGCGTTATCCTCAAGAATCAAGAATCAAGAATCAGTCTGAGAGTGTGAGCTCCTTCAACAGCGGCAAAGCAACGTCCTCTTTGACGGGGACGAAGGAAACACCCACCACCAGTCCCGTTCCTGAAAAGCCGTTGAAGCCGGTATTGAGCTGCACGAAGTAGCGTTTTCCTGCTTCGGCATTGAGCTTGATCCGGTGGGGAGGCAGAGGCCAGTTGAAGCTGGTTTCGGTTTCCACCAGCACCGGTCCCGGCTTGACGGTGCGGACCAGGTAACCGCCACGTTTGAGCTGTCCGATGTCGGTTCCGTTGACCAGCATGGTCGGATAGTGACCAGTCCGGCCTGCCGACCACTGATCGAACGGCTTGCCGTTCTCGGTGCGGAGAATGTACAACTGTGCTGTCTCCCCTTCAATTTCCTTGTAACCGGAAAACTTCGGCCCCATTGCAATGGCACAGCCCTGCAAGAACAACGCGATCGTGATGATCCAGATTTTTTTCATGCCTCATCCTTTTGATTGTTGTGGTTTGTCGATGGCATCTCATGCTGGCAGACCCCTTGCCATTCAATCTCGCGATACGAGAATGTTGAGATAGGGCAATTTTACAATACGCCGACAAGCCGGCACCAGATCAATCGTCGTACTGATAAGGTCCCCGCGCTCGTTCGCGTCACCTTCATCGCCCGCACCAAAGAAAACGCCCCGATCCGCACAGCGCATCGGGGCGTTTCCATTGCATGGAGAAAAGTCATGCAAGCATGTGCATCCATTCCTGGTGTGCATGCTTCAGGCGAGCCACGCCATCGACGATTTCCTGCGGCTGGGCATTGGCGAAAGACAGTCGCCAATGACCCGGATCGGATTGCGTCGCATAGAAGGCGCTGCCCGGCACGTACATCACGTTGTGGCGCACGGCGGTCTGCAACAGCGCCGTGGCGTCGGTGCCATCCTTCCAGCTGGCCCAGATGAACATGCCGCCTTCCGGCGCGATCAGCGCGAGACGATCGCCGAAGGCCTCGCGCAAGGACGACAGCATGATCGCGCAGCGCTCGCGGTAGGTGGCGATGATGTGCGGCAGATGCGCCTCCAGATGCCCGGCCTGCAGATACTGCGCCGCCACCATCTGCATCCACGGCGCGGTGCACAGGTCGCCGGTCTGCTTGGCGATGACGGCACGGCGCAGGATTTCCGACGGGCCGCACATCCAGCCGATGCGCAAACCCGGCGCCACGATCTTGGACAGACTCGACAGGTAGACCAGCCAGTCACGCGCCCCCTCGATCTCCTGCGCCACCTGCAGCAGCGGCGGTTCGGCCTGCCCCGAAAAACGCAGCTGGCCGTAGGGATCATCCTCGATCACGATGAACTGGTAACGCACCGCCAGCCTGAGCAAATGACGGCGGCGCGCCAGCGGCAAGGTGGCACCGGTCGGATTGGCAAAGCTGGGCACCAGGTACAGCAGCTTGGGCCGGGCGCCCGCCAGCAGCATGGCTTCCAGGGCATCGGTATCCATGCCCCGGGCGTCCCCGGGAATTTCCAGCAGTTCGGCATGCGCCAGGCGCAGGGCCTGGATCGCCGCCGGATAGCAGGGCCGCTCGATGACCACGCCATCGCCCGGTTCCAGCAGGATGCGCAACAGCAGTTCGAAGCCCTGCTGTGAACCCGTGGTGACGATCAGGTCGCCCGGATCACCGCCACCGATGCGCGCACGCGTGACTTCCCTGAGCACTTGCGCCAGCTGCGCGGCGCCTTCGGTCGCCCCGTATTGCAGGCAGGCCGCCGCTGCGCCGTCGAGCAGGGTGGCGGCGCTCTTTGCCAGCCCTTGCGTATCGAACAACGCAGGGGCCGGATAGCCGCCGGCAAAGGAGATCATGCCGGGTTGCTGCGTGTACTTGAACAGCTCCCGGATGGGCGACCCCTGGGGCGACTGGAAGGCCGGATTGAAACGATAGGCTGCGGTCATGATCGATACAGGCTTATTGCTCGATCATGCGGTTCCAGCGGTTGTTCCACTCGGAGCGCTTTTCGTTGACGGTATCCCAGTCGACGGTATTGAGGTTCTTGGTCAGCACTTCGCTCTTGCCCAGCTTGGCTTGCGCGGCGTCCGACAGCGGCACGTTGCGGTTGACCGGAATCGAATTGGCCAGTGCCATGCTCTTGGCCTGCACCGCCGGGGTCAGCAGGTATTCCAGCAGCTTCTGCGCCAGTTCCGGTTCGCTGTTGCCCTTGATCGGGCAAGCGCCGGTCATGAGCAGCACGCCGCCTTCCTTGGGGGTGGCGAATTCAGCGGGGATGCCCTTGTCCTTCAGGTTGGCGATGCCGGTCACGGTCAGCGGGAAGATGGCCGCTTCATTGGTCTGCACCATCTCCGAAATCTTGGCCGAGCTGGAGAGATATTCGACCACGTTGGGGCCGACGGTGCTGCCCCACTTCTTGAAGCCGGGGTCGACGTTCTTGTCGGTACCACCCACCAGGCGGTTGAACATCATGAAGCCATAGAGGCCAAAGGTACTGGCCGAGATCGACTGGAACACCACCTTCTGCTTGTACTTGGGATCAGCGAAATCCATCCACGAGGTCGGTGCCGGCCAGCCCTTCTCGGCGAACAGCTTCTTGTTGTAGCCGATGCCGAGCACGCCCATCTCGATGGCCACGGCCTGGTCGTTGGCCAGGCGCGCGAAGGGATAGACGTCCTTGAGCACGGCAGCGTCCTTGACCTTTTCGCACAGGCTCATGTTGATGGCGCGATACATGATGCCGTCATCGAGGAAGGCCACGTGCATCTGCGGCTTGTCGCGCTGGGCCTGCATCTTGGCGATGATGTCGGAGGAGGTGCCGGGCACCACCACCACCTTGACGTTGTTGGCCTTCTCGAAGTCGGGGAAGATCGAGGCGGTGTAGTTCTTCTCCATCGTGCCGCCGTTCATGCCGACGTAAATGGTCTTGGTCTGCGCCTGCGCGCCAGTAGCGATCAGGGTCGCAGCGATTGCACAGGTCACTGCCAGGGTCTTCATCTTCATTACTGCACTCCTTGCCGGTTTGCCGTTGTGGATCCCGCTTGCGCGGGCGTGGGTCGTGGGATGCCATGCCGGATCCCTATGGTGGAGCGGGATCCGGCAACGGTGCTGCTTTTTACTTGGGGTATTGCGGTTGGACGTGGCCGTCGCTCAGTCGATATCGAACTTCACGCCCTGCGCCAGCGGCAGGGTCTTGCTGTAGTTGATGGTGTTGGTGGCGCGGCGCATGTAGTTCTTCCATGCGTCCGAACCGGATTCGCGGCCCCCGCCGGTTTCCTTTTCGCCGCCGAAGGCACCGCCGATCTCGGCGCCGCTGGTGCCGATGTTGACGTTGGCCAGGCCACAGTCGCTGCCCACTGCCGAGACGAACAGTTCGGCCTCGCGCATGTCATTGGTGAAGATGGCCGAAGACAAGCCTTGCGGCACGGCGTTGTTCATGGCGATGGCCTCGCCCAGTTCGTCGTACTTGACGATGTAGAGGATGGGCGCGAAGGTCTCGTGGTGCATGATCGCGGTCTGGCAGGGCATGGTCACGACCGCCGGACGCACATACCAGGATTGCTGGCCCATCACGTCCACGCGTTCGCCACCGGTGACTTCGCCGCCCTGCGCACGCGCTTGCGACAGCGCAGCCTGCATGGCATCGAAAGCGGCCTGGTCGATCAGCGGGCCAACCAGGGTATCGCCCTGCAGCGGATCACCGACCTTCACGCTGGCATAGATGCGCTTGATCTGCGCCACCACCTGGTCGTGGATGCTGCTATGGACGAACAGGCGGCGCAGGCTGGTGCAGCGCTGGCCGGCGGTACCCACGGCCGAGAAGGTGATGGCGCGCAGCGCCAGGTTCAGGTCGGCCGAGGGCGCCACGATCATGGCATTGTTGCCGCCCAGTTCCAGGAGGCTGCGGCCCAGGCGTTCTGCCACCACGGTGGCGACCTTGCGGCCCATGCGCACGCTGCCGGTGGCGCTCACCAGCGGCACGGCGGCCGAACGCGAGAGGGTCTCGCCCAGGTCGGCACCGCCAATCAACAGGCCGCACAGTTGTGACGGCACCAGGTTCGGACGCTGTGCCGAGAAACGTGCCACGGCCTTGGCGAACAGGGCTTGCACGGCCAGTGCGGTGACCGGCGTCTTTTCGGAAGGCTTCCACACCACGGCGTTGCCGCATACCAGCGCCAGCGCGGCGTTCCAGGCCCACACGGCGACCGGGAAGTTGAAGGCGGTGATCACGCCGACCACGCCCAGCGGATGCCAGGTTTCCATCATGCGGTGGCCGGGACGTTCTGAGGCGATGGTCAGGCCATGCAGCTGGCGCGACAGGCCCACGGCGAAGTCGCAGATATCGATCATTTCCTGCACCTCGCCCAAGCCTTCGGAGAGGATCTTGCCGGCTTCCTGGGTGACCAGGGCACCGAGTTCGTCGCGATGCTCGCGCAGCACTTCGCCCAGCACGCGCACCAGTTCACCGCGTACCGGCGCCGGCACTTCGCGCCAGGCCAGGAAGGCCTGTTGCGCGCCGGCGATGGCCGCTTCGGCGTCAGCCGGCGTCTGCGCCTTGAGTTGCGCGATGACCTCGCCATCGCGCGGCGAACGGATCACCAGATCGTTGCCGGCGTAGGCCGAGAAGTCGGCACCCAGGGTGGAGAAGATGCGTGGAGAAGACATGGGGTTCCCTTGAAAAGTGGAGTGGGATGGGTCTGGAACGATGGAGTATAAGGACAGCCGCCCTACTTGTTAAAACCAAAAAATTTCACCACATCATGAGTTTTTGGAATGCACTGCCCTGGCGCGCGAGAATGCGCGAGGATGCGCGAGGATGGTGCAGCGCATCACTTCATATCGGCCGCAAGCCCCCGCGCCACGGCGCTTCCCGCCGCAGTGCCGGGGCCGCCCCGGCGGCTGCCTGCAAGGCAGGCATGGCACGCAGCGGGCTGCATGCGCGCACGACGCAAAACCGCGTGGCCATGAGTTTTTGTCAGCATGGGAAATCGCTGCACCGAATCGATGCAGCGCGATGGAAGACCTCAGCCGCCCTGCGCTTCGCCCAGGATCCACTCGCGGAACTTGAGGATGGCGGCCTTGCCGGCGTTCTTCTCGGGATAGACCAGGTAATAGGATTGCGGGCTCTTGACCGCCAGCGGGAACGGCACGTGCAACTGCCCCAGGCTGATCTCGGTCTCGACCATGAACTTGGGCATGAGCGCCACGCCCATGCCGGCAACAGCGGCCTGGATGACCATGGCCAGCTGCTCGAAACGCGGGCCCGACAAGGCATTGGGGCAATCCACGCCGACATGGCGGAACCAGTCCTGCCAGGCCTGCGGACGCGTGGTGTGCTGGAGCAGCGTGACGTTGGCCAAATCCCCTACCGAGCCCAGGCCCTGGGCCAGTGCCTTGCTGCACACCGGCACCACTTCCTCGCCCATCAAGCGCACCATCACGGTATCGGGCCAGTCGGGTTCGCCGAAGTGGATGGCGGCATCGACCTGGCGCGTATTGAAATCGAAGGGCAGCACTTCGGTGCTCAGGTTCAGCAGCACATCGGGAAAGGCGGCAGCGAACTTGGCCAGGCGCGGGATCAGCCACTTCACGCCGAAGGTCGGCAGGATCGCCAGGTTGAGCACACTGGCCAGGCTGTTGTAGGTCATGACCTGGAAGGTCGCCATCTCGATCTGCTTCAAGATGGTGGAGACCTGGGCGGCATAGTCGCGGCCGGCTTCGGTGAGGATCAGGCGGCGGTTGATGCGCTCGAACAGCTTGACGTTGAGGTACTCCTCCAGGATCGCCACCTGACGGCTCACCGCGCCCTGCGTCATGTGCAATTCATTGGCCGCCTTGGTGAACGACATGTGCCGCGCCGACGTATCGAAGGCGATCAGGCAGGACGTTGACGGGATGAAACGGCGCATGGGACGAAGACCGCTGGCTGAGGGCGGGGCAGGAGGTGAAGGAGCCCGCACTATAGCAAATGGCGTGCCCTCCCCTCCAGAGCGTCCCGGCACGCTACCCGTCATGTGAAGCGCGTATTGCCCAGCAGGCAGTGCGGATCGAACACGGCTTGCACGCGGCCGGCCAGCGCGCGTTGCTCGGGTTGCGTGTAGCGCTGGTAGTAATGCTGGTTGAAGGGACCGATGCCGTGCTCGGCACTGAAACTGCCTTGGTAACGTTTTGCAACCAAGTCATAGAGCGCCGTGCGCAGGGCCTCGATGCGCTCCGGCGGGAACTGCGGCTGCTGCGCTGGCGGGATGGCCAGGTTGAAGTGCACACCCCCATCACCCCAGTGGCCGAAGTCGAACACCTCGGCACCGGCGAAGTCCCGTTCCACCAGGGCCAGTGCTTCGGCGCGGAAGGCCGGCATGCGCGAGCGCGAGACGGAGATGTCGAAGGCGACGATCTTGCCTTCCTGCTTGACGCTGTCGCTGATGGCATGGCGCAGGCGCCACAGCGTCTCGGGCTTGTCGACCACGGCATCGACGATGGTGTCGTCGAAGTGGCGTTCCAGCCAGGCCATGAAGAGCTTGTCGAGATCGAAGTGCTCGCTGGCTGCCGACGACGAACTCAGCTCCACCAGCAAGGCATAGTCCGGTAATGGATCAAAGGGTGCGCTCACCTGCGGCAGGTGGCGCAAGACGGACGCCAGCGCATTGCGCGAGATGCCTTCGAAGGCCGTGAGGAAGTCGGCGAACTGCGCCTGGGCATCCTGCAGCAGGCGCAAACCCGCTTCCAGCGAGGACGGCACGATCAAGGCGGTGGCGCGCTGGCGCGGCAATGGATGCGCGCGCAGCACTGCTTGCGTGACGATGCCGTAGCTGCCAGCCGTGCCGATGAAGAGCTGTTTCCAGTCCGGGCCGGTATTGTTCTTGTGCAGGCGGTTGCCCATCTCCAGCAATTCACCGGGTGGCTGCATCAGCAGTGCTTGCAAGCCCAGCGTGTTGTGGCGCACATCGCCATAGCGGATCAGGCGCGCGCCGCCGGTGTTGGCGGCCAGCATGCCGCCCACCGAGGGATCGGCCCCCAGGTCGATGGGGAAGCACAGCCCGTGCGGGGCCAGCGCCTGGTTCAGGTCCGACAGGCGGGTGCCGGCCCAGGCCTGGATCACGCCATCGACCGGATCGATATCGATCACGCCCTTGATGCGCTCCATGCTGAGGATAAGTTGCAACCCTGAACTATCTGGCGAAGCCGCACCGACCAGGCCGGTGTTGGCGCCCTGCGGGATCAGCCGGAGTTTTTCGGCGGCGCACAGGCGCATGAGCTCGGCGGCTTCGGCCACATTGGCCGGACGCGCCACGCACAGCGCCTGTCCAGCCCCATAGCGCGGGCCGTGCTCATAGGGCTGGCGCTCGGGCGCAGAGGTGATCAGGCCGGCGTTGCCCAGCAGGTCCTGCAGGCGCGCCAGCGCGGCGTCAGCAGACACTGGCCGCCTCGTCGCTGGCCGCACCGGGGGCCACCGCCTCGGTCATCTTGAAGATGCCTTGCGCGTTGCCGCTGTCGAACGTCAGGTCCAGCTTGCGCTGGCCGGCCTCGTCGGCGAAATAGTCACGCGAGATGAATTCGTAGAATGACCCCGGCACGGTGACGGCGACCGGCTGGCCATCCTCACCCTGCAGCTGGTAATCGACCTTGACCGCACGGAAGGCGGTCTGGCGCACGCGGCCATTGCGCGAGACTTCCACCTGGTCCTTGATGGGACGGCCCAGCTGGCGCTGGCGTTCGGCGGTGGCGACCACGTCGGAGACACGGTCGGTCGCGTGATTGAAGGCATTGCCTTCGGTGGAAATCCAGGCCATCTCGGCGGATTCGGCCTTGAGCGTTTCGTATTGCGCCAGCGTCGGCAGGTCGTGATGGCGGGCGAAGCACTTGAGCATCGCGGGCAGCAGGCGCTTGGCCTCGTCCATGCCCAGCTTGCCTTGTGCGGAGAGCTTGGCCAGCAGGGCCAGCACCTCATCGGAGAGCGGATTGCGCGAGGTGGCCAGTACGGCGTCCACGGTCTGCTGGAACTGGGGCGAGAACTGTTCCGGATGCAGTTCGCTCACGAAGAACTGGGCGATCTGTTCGGCGTCGTCGATGTGGGTATAGACGCGGCCGGTCATCTTGATGCGCGCCAGCGGGTAGGTGCCGGTCTGCTGGTAGCCCAGCGGCAGCAGCACGCTGGTGAAGAGCGTCTCGCCATCGGGGAAGCCGCGCTCGCGGCCCAGGCGCACGGTGCGCACGGCGCCGTGGTCGAAGCAGATCTTCACGCCCTCGCGCTCGGCATCGGCCACGTAGTCACGGCCGGTGGCGACCTGTTGCAGCAGGCCTTCGAAGAGCAGCATGTTCAGGGCCTGCGCCAGTTCCAGGCGCGACACCTCGGCGGCGGCCGGACGCAGGGTCGAGGCAGGGACTTCCAGGCGCGCGAACTGGCGCTGCACCAGGGCCTCGTCGCCGTAGTGGGAAAGCAGGAGTTGATGGAGATTGCTGTGCTGCGCGGAGATCGTCATTTGCGTGCCTTTGACCGGGTGACTATGAGATAGCCTCATGGTAAGGGCAGCGCGGGGTCCGGATAAAACGATAAATTCTGGGGCTTCAATGCCTTTTTCTCATGCAAGGCCGGAGCCAGCCCGCCAAGAAGCGCAGATGCCAATGTCGATCACGATGCCGAGCAGATGCCTGACCTGTCCATTGACGGCCGTCCCTGAAAGGGGAGTCGGGTGCATCCTGCGATTGTCGGCATCGCCCCCTCCCCTTTGCAGTGCTGCGTCACCGAACACCCCCTCCGCAGTGACACAACGCCGGCGCGAGCTGGTTGCCCGCAGTGCCCCCCGACACATTACCGGCAGGGAACGGCAGGAATCACTGTATTACAAGCAAGGCCATTTGATTAGCCGTCGTTTGGCGAACGATCTCGTTAATGAAATTGAACAATGCACAAGCGGCAAAATCCTTACTGAGCAGAAACATCCTCATGCTGCTGCGGATGCCGGCGCGCAAAATACTCCCGGATTTGGGCGATGCAGGCCAGGATCTTGGCGGGCACGGGGTCGCGGTGGCGGGTGGTGATGAAGGCGCAATAGCCCTCCAGCGACCAGTCCGGCAAGACTTCCACCAGGCGTCCGGACTTAAGATCATCTTGCACCTTACTGCGCAGGAAGCGGCCCAGGCCATGTCCCTGCACGGCCAGCTGCCGCAATGAGCGCGCATGGTTGGCCGTGATGCGCGGCGTCAGCCGCAGCTGCGCGCACTGCCCGGCGCGGTTGCGCAGGGTCAGCTCTACAGATGCACCCGGCCCGTGCGGGCTGAAGAAGAGCAACTGGTGATGGAGCATGTCCTCGGGTCGGCGGATCGGCGGGTGGGCCTGGAGATAAGACGGCGCCGCGCACAGTACGGCCTCCATCCGGGCCAGCGGGATATCTCCCGGACCGGGTGCGCGGCCTACGCGCAGGGCCAGGTCGACGCTCTTGTCCATGAGGTCGACGTTGTGATCGCAGACATCGATGCTGATGCGCAACTGTGGATGATTGCGAATGAAATCATCCAGGGCTGGCACCAGGTATTCGGGGGCCATGAAGCTGGAAGCGGCAATGCGCAGCTCTCCCACCAGTTCGGTATGCAGGCTCTCGGTGACATCGCGGGCCTCGTTGGCCAGCGCGACGATGCGCGCGCAATGGGCATAGAAGCCCTGCCCGGCTTCGGTCAGGCTGAGCTTGCGGGTGGTCCGGTGCAGCAGGGTGGTCCCGAGGATGGCTTCGAGCGCGCTGATGTGCTGGCTCACCGACGAGGAGGTCAGCCCGAGTTCGCGAGCCGCCTTGGAAAAGGCGCCCAGCTCGACGACGCGGGAGAAGATCACCATGCGGGGCAGGTAATCCATGGCATTGTTTTTCATCTTTGCGCTGGAGTGGTCGAAGGGGCAGGCTCGACTATAGCGCGGGATGTTGTCTGGTGAGCAGATGAGATGAAGCGGAGATTGGGGCTTGTTTCCTGTTTGGCAGGAAGCGGTGGGGAGCGGGTGAGATAGTCACTTGCGTTACCAGAACCCATTGCATCAACGGGCGTGAGATGCGTTGTGTCCGGTAAAGTCGCTGCCTCCGCGTCGAATGATTCCAAGTAGGGCCACCTCCATCACTCCGCTTTCCCACCTGCTGTGGTAACCAGGATTGTGGTCGGAACATGGGCAACTCCGGACGCAAATTCACCGGCGAAGCGGGTCTGTCCTTGGCGGCATTCCAAACGAAATATGCGGGGATTAAGGTACGGCTCAAGGAAATTTCCATCGACACGATTGCAGGCTAGCTGATTCCTGACTACGGCCAAGGAGTAACGCAATCCATCGCCGGCATCCAAGGGAGCTTCATTTCCGTTGCATTCGATAAAGCCCGCATTCCCGGAACGCCCCCCACCGCTTCAAGAGCCGTTATAACTCCGTCACCAGCCGATGCAGGGTCTCCGCCGTCTCAGTCGGTCGGGAGAGAAACGGCGAATGCCCGCTATCGATTTCCTTGACCCGGCTGCAGCCGGCACGGGCGGCCATGACCCGCTGCAGCACCGGATCCAGTACGCGATCCTTGGTGCAGACGACGTAACTCTTGGGCAGCTTTCCATAGCGTTCTTCGGTCAGTTGCACCGGACTGATGATGGGTGCAACAGCCTGGGTGCGGAACTGGGGCGCGGCCCACGCGGCAATGGCATGGGGCGCATCGTGCATGAACCTGGTCACCCGCTTGTCGGCTTGCGTATCGACGACCTGATGATCGTCCTGCATGCCCAGGATGACCGCCTCCTTGTCGAGCACCACGTCCGACAATGAATCGATCGATTCACCGTCGCTCGGAACATAGCCACCCAGGTAGATGATGCGCGCCACGTCCTGCGCATTTTTCTCCGCTGCAGCGGCCACGGCAATGCCGCCCAGGCTATGGCCGACCAGCGTCACGCGTTTGCCTATGGACACGATGGCCTTGCGGATGGCGTCGGCGTATCTTTCCAGGGTCACCTCGCCAAAGGGCGTGGTGTCTTCGCCACTTCCCGGCATGTCTATCGCATGCACCTCATGCCCGCGCATGGTCAGTCCGGCGCTGACGGCGGACCAGATCCACTTGCCTTGCCAAGCGCCATGAACCAGTAAAAAGTTGGCCAATCGATTCTCCTTGTCGTGCGCTGGCGGAGGCAATCGCCTGCTCAGTCAGATGGGTGGGTGTACCCCACGGTGCGTTCCATGCTAGTCCCTGATCTGCGCAAAGACAATCCAGACAACAACCATACATCGGTGATGCGACGGCGGTGAGTGGTCGACTACCGGGTTAGTGCTTAACGGGCTACAAATTACCGACACAGTTGAGCCCCTCGGTCAAGGGACGGGTCACATACACGCCTCGCCCGGAGCAACTATCGATTCAGCGAATCCGAAGAATTTCGTCGATTGCGGTGACTAGTGTGTCGCAGTTCTCGGAGGAGAATTGAAGTGGCGGTCGGATCTTCAAAATATTACCTTGGGGGCCGCAGGTGCTTATCAAGACACGTCTCCTTCTCAGCTCATTGACGACATCGAGCGCCATTTCGGTATCGCCATTTTTGGTACCAGGCTGCACAAACTCAACGGCGGCGTAGAGGCCAATTGCGCGGATGTCACCAATGGATTGATGCTGTGCTTTCAACTGCTCAAGCCCACGCTTAAGATGCGCCCCCGTTTCCTTGGCGTTGCTAATCAGGCCCTCCGATTCAATTACGTCCAGAACAGCTGATGCAGCTGCGCAGCAAACGGTGTTTCCACCGAAGGTATTGAAATATCCCGAACGGTCGGTGAAAGCCTGCATGATGTCTGCAGTTGTCACGGTGGCAGCGATTGGCATGCCATTGCCCATGGGCTTTCCCATCACGACGATGTCGGGGAGAATTCTGTGGCGTTCAAAGCCCCACATGCCTTCCCCAGTTCTACCGAACCCTGGCTGCACTTCGTCGGCAACGAAGACACCCCCGGCCCTTTTTACAGTTGCAACGACGTCCTGGAGGAAGCCTGGCGGGTCGACAAACAGGCCATCACTGGAGCATACGGTATCGAGAATGAGCCCTGCGAACTTGATGCCGTGGCGCTCCATGTCAGCTATGGCCGCAGCCACGTCCTGTGCGAATTTGATGCCAACAGGCGCATCCTGCCGATATCCGTCTGGTGCATCGACCAGACGCACATTGATGCCAATAGGAACACCCGGGCCGAATGCCGGCGTGATCTCGGCCACGGCAGTCGAGTGGCCGTGATAGGCGAAGCGCGTCACGATGAAGCCGCTGCCGCCCGTGTAGAGGCGAGCTAGGCGCATGGCGAGGTCGACGCTTTCTGTACCGCTGCTCGTGAAGAGTACCTTTGAGAGTCCGCGCGGGAAGGTGCCGAGCAGTCGTTCCGCATAGGACGTGACCACATCGGAGAGATATCGCGTGTGTGTGTTGAGGGTGGCCGCCTGCTTGGACACTGCTTCGACCACATGGGGATGGCAATGGCCTACCGAGGGGACGTTATTGTAAGCGTCGAGGTATTCGAGACCATCCCGATCACGCAACCACACGCCGGAGGCGCTGACGAAATGCACGGGGTCGCGATAGAACAAAGGGACGCCATCACCAAAGGTATTGCGCCTGCGCTCGATCAGGGCGCGCGTCGCGGGGGCGGTGGTGTTGACAGATTGCGGGCTGAAAGAGTTCAAGGCCAGCATGCCATCGGAGTCAGTCATGGTCTCTCCAGTACAAGTAATTCGACACGGGAATGGTGCTCGCGAAGATGCCAGTCTGTCTTGACCACCGACGACATTTCCTTGATAGAAGAAGACGCTCTGCCGGGGCGCCGTATGGGCTGCGTACAGCTTGATATCCACGGTCAACGATTTGTGTTGCGATGTCAAACGAACTCATGGCTGCTGGCGTGAAGATGTGGGCAACGCTATTCGGAGCCTCTTTCATGACCCTTGCAACTACTGAATCCCATCTTTCCTACATCGCGGCTCTTCAAGAAATGGCTCGCTCTGCGCTTCCGAGATATGGATTCTCATCCAATGTGCAGGTCGCACTGCTGAGCCATTCGGAGAATACGGTGTTCCGGCTCGACAATCCGAAGACCGGGTGGCGCGCGGTGATGCGCGTGCATCGCGCCAACTATCAGACCGCCAATGCGATCCAGTCGGAACTGGATTGGATGACGGCATTGAACGAAGCCGGCATCGCTACACCACAGCCACTGCGCACGCTGGATAGTGAGTCGTTGATCGAGGTGGAAACAGCCGCTGCCGGCAAGAGGATGATCGCCACATTCGCATGGGTGGACGGCGACTTTCCAGACGAGGGGAACCTGCCTCCGTCCCTGCAAAAATTGGGCGAATTGAGCGCGAGAATGCATCGGCAGTCACGCCAGTGGCAACGCCCCGGCTACTTCGAACGCCATACCTGGAGTCTCGACGATACCGTGGGCGAGAGCGGCCGCTGGGGCCGCTGGCGAGACGCTCCCTGGCTCGGCAGAGAACAGGTGAACGTGCTCGAGCGAGCGCGAGATTTGATGAGCTTGCGCCTGGAGTCGTTCGGGATGTCGCCGGATAAGTACGGGCTGATTCACGCTGACCTGCGTCTCGCGAATCTCCTGATCAAGGGGGATCGCACCACTATCATCGACTTCGATGACTGCGGCATCGGCTGGTTCTTGCATGATATGGCGACGGCGCTGAGCTTCATAGAACATCGCCCCGACCGCCGCGAGCTCATGCTGCACTGGGCTGATGGTTATGCGCGCCATGGTGCACTGACACAAGCCGACATTGAGGAATTCCCGACCTTCCTTATGCAGCGCCGCTTGCAACTGCTGGCCTGGATGGCATCGCACAGTGAAACCGAATTGGCACAAAGCCTCGGTGAGCGCTGGGTGGCAGACACTGCCGAGTTGGCAACGGACTATCTGCACCAAATGGGCTAATGGTCTGAAAATTGCTAGCACGGTCGAGAAATTATTTACCATGAAAATGGAGTCCGACCATGCCCAGTGCGCCGCGCGTATCTCCCGCTACCGACCGCCAGTCGTGCATCCTTTCTGCGGCGGCAACGGGCCTGCTTGAATTCATCCAGAGCGAAGGCGGCGACCCTGAACGCATCCTCGGAGCCGCGGGCGCCGACTGCAATGCCATCGAGCAGCCGACCGCGACCTTGAGCCTCGACATCTATTGCAACGCGATGGAGCAAGCCGCACGCCAGACGCAAAATGAGCACTTCGGCTTGCGCTTTGGTCAACAGTTCATGCCTGCAGGGCTCGGTATGCTGGGCTATCTCGGGTTGACCTCTCCCACGGTAGGCGAGGCTCTGCGCAACATGGGTGCGATGTTCCATCATCATCAGCAGCGTTCTCATCTGGGTGTTACCCAGGTCGATGGTCTTGCCTACGTTGAATACCGCATCACTGACCCCCTCATTACGCAGCGCCGCCAGGACGCCGAATTGTCCATTGGGATGTTCTTCAATGTCCTGAGACAGGCCTTGGGCCAGCAATGGTCGCCATTGGAAATTCATTTTGAACATGGTGCATTGCACGGTGACGAGGAGCACGAGCACATTTTTGGTGCTCCGATCCAGTTCTCTCAGGCAACCAATGCCATCGTGCTTCGCGGAAATGACCTCAATGCGCCGATGCCCGGGGCGGATGCGCATCTCCACAGCCTGATGCGCAACAACCTCCGCCAGCTCGGGCTGGCCGCTTCGATCGCTGACACATTGGTGGATAAGGTGCGCGCTGCAATCCAGCAGCGGCTCGATGACAGCGAGCCGACCCTCGATGAAATCGCAAACGCACTGGGCATGGCGAACTGGACACTGCAACGCAGATTGCGCACCGCCGGGCTGACCTATCAGGAAGTTCTGCTGGATGTCCGCAAGAATATGGCGCTAGCGTATCTGAAGGACCCTGCCCTGCAGATTTCCGAACTCTCCTTCCTATTGGGCTACTCGGAGATCAGCGCATTCTCACGGGCCTTTCAGCGTTGGCACGGCATTTCTCCAACGGAATGGCGGCGCCAGCATCTCGCCGCGCGCCCGCGCGTTCAGTGAGATGGCCAGCCGGCAGCGGGCTGGGCGACGGCCTCCTTGGAGGCCGCTTTTTTATTGTCGTTGACTATCAAGAAGCTGTGTTTCCGGGTCAAACGGAAAACCGGGTTGAGGCGGCAAGATACCAAGGCGATAAGGCGGAAGCTTGACTTGTTCCGTCGCCAGTTCGCGAGTCAGCAGCTCTCGCCAACCCATTGATAGGGACCTACCGTGCAACCACAACTCAGTAAACAACGCCAGGTCATTGCCGCGATCGTCGGCAATGCCCTCGAATGGTACGACTTCATCGTCTATGGTTTTTTCTCGGCCATTATCGCCCGACTGTTCTTCCCGGCCGACAACGAATACACCTCCTTGCTGGTCGCCCTGGCGACCTTCGGTATCGGATTCTTCATGCGCCCGGTGGGTGGCATCCTGCTCGGCCTCTACGCCGACCGCAAAGGTCGAAAGGCTGCGATGCAGGTAATCATCGTGCTGATGACGCTGGCCATCGCCCTCATTGCCTTCGCACCCACCTACGCGACCATCGGCATCGCCGCGCCCATCATGATCGTGGTCGCGCGCATGCTGCAGGGTTTCGCCACCGGCGGTGAATATTCCAGTTCGACCGCATTTCTGGTCGAGAGTGCACCCGCCGACAAGCGTGGCCTGTACGGCTCGTGGCAGTTGGTCGGCCAGTGCCTGGCGGTGTTCTGCGGTGCCGGCATGGGCGCTCTGGTGACACGCAATCTGTCGCCACAGGCACTGGACAGCTGGGGATGGCGCCTGCCATTCGTGATCGGCCTGCTCATCGGCCCGGTCGGTCTCTGGATCCGTCGCCACATGCATGAGACAGAGGACTTCATGGCCAGCGCCAACAAGCCCGATGCGGTGCCCATCAAGCTGCTCGATGTGGTGAAGACAAATATGCGCGGCGTGCTGGTGTCGATGGGACAAGTCATCAACGGCACGGTGGCCTTCTACGTCGTTCTCGTGAACATGCCTACGTTCGCCAACAAGCAACTAGGACTGCCTCTGGACCAGGCGTTCATGGTCCAGATGATTGCGGTGGCGCTGCTCACAGTCGTCATTCCGCTTGCCGGCGCACTCTCGGATCGCATTGGCCGCCGAGCCGTTCTGCTCTATAGCGCGCTGACATTCCTAGTGATGGTGTACCCATTGTTCGTCTGGGTCTCCGCAGCGCCCAGTCTGCCGCGTCTACTGGTGATGCAAGTGCTCCTGTGCATCATAATCGGCGCAAATTACGGCCCGATGCCCACCGCTTTGTCTGAGCAATTCCCCACGCGTGTACGCTCCACGGGTCTTGCAGTCGCCTACAATCTAGCGGTGATGCTCTTCGGTGGCTTTGCTCCGTTCATCGTGACATGGCTCACCAAGACCTCGGGTTCGCCGGTAGCGCCGGCCTGGTACGTGCTCTTCGCAGCCTGTATCGGTGTTGCGGCAGCCTGGGCGATGCGTGACCCGAGCCCGGCAGCGAAGAGCCGGACGACGGAAGTCTTCGCTGGCATTGGAGAGGCCAAGTGACAGAAGCTGTGCGTGCGCAAGCAATTAAAGGAGCAGAAAAGATGGATCAACTTGTCACGCTGGATGCACTAGCGTTGTCCGCTTCCATTCGTAGCAAGGAAATTTCTTGCCGTGAAGTGATGCAGGCGTATCTGGACCATATCGAGAAGATCAATCCGCTTGTCAACGCTATCGTTTCGCTTCGTCCGGCAGAGGAGCTGCTCGGCGAAGCGAAGCGCGCTGACCAGTTGCTTGCGCAAGGCATGTATCTGGGTTGGATGCACGGGATGCCCCAGGCGCCCAAGGACCTTGCTTCATGCAGAGGGATACCTACCAGCAAAGGCTCTCCGCTGTCCTCGTTGAAGCCGGACCTGAACGATGCAATTTGTGTAGCGCGGGTTCGTGAAGCGGGTGCAATTTTCATTGGCAAGACCAACGTCTCCGAATTCGGACTGGGCTCGAACAGCTACAACCCGGTGTTTGGAGTGACCAGGAATGCTTATGACACCTCGCGCATTGCTGGCGGGAGCAGCGGTGGTGCCGGCGCGGCGCTAGCGATGCGGATGTTGCCAGTGGCGGACGGCAGCGACATGATGGGCTCCTTGAGAAATCCTGCGGCTTTCAACAACGTCTATGGCTTCAGGCCGACGCAGGGCCGTGTCCCTTACGGCGCAGGAGGAGAACTTTTCCTGCAGCAATTGAGTACAGAAGGTCCGATGGGACGAACCGTGGCCGACGTCGCACGGCTTTTCGCTACGCAAGCAGGCTATGACCACCACTGTCCCATGTCCGGCGACACGGATGTGACGGGAGATGCCGGGCAACTCGAACGCGATTTTAAGGGTGCAAGAATTGGCTGGCTCGGGAACTACGATGGTTACTTGCCGATAGAAGAGGACGTGATGGCGCTGTGCGAGGCAGCGCTATCGGACTTTACGGACCTTGGCTGTAAGGTAGAGCAATGCCAACCTGACTATCCGATGGAAAAGCTCTGGGAGACTTGGCTCGTTCACCGGCACTGGCTGGTGGGCGGAAACCTGGGCGCCTGCTTTGCCGACCCGGCGCAGCGCGGCTTGCTCAAGCCAGAGGCGCAATGGGAAGTGGAGTCCGGGCTACATTTGACGGCCGCCGATATTTTCCGCGCGTCAGCGGCGCGCAGCGATTGGTACCGTGCGATTCACAAGCTCTTCGAGCAATATGATTACCTGCTCCTGCCCAGTGCACAGATGTTTCCGTTCGACACGGCGACGAAGTGGCCACGAAAGGTAGCTGGCCGGGAAATGGATACCTACCATCGCTGGATGGAGGTGGTCATTGGCCCGACGCTGGCTGGATTACCTGCTATGAGTGTACCCGTCGGTTTTGGGACTAATGGTCTTCCTATGGGGATGCAAATCTTTGGTCCAGCCCGAGATGACCTCGGTGTTTTGCAATTGGCGCATGCACTAGAAGGCTTGCGACCTTGGGCTTCCCAAGCACCGTTGGCAGTCGCAAGGGGCATTTAACCAATAAATGTCGGATTTCTGGTTGAGTCGTTTGAATTCATTCTCAGCCTTCTTGGCGGCTCTAACAGCCGCTTTTTTAAACCAACAAGCACTGTAGTGCTCAAGTCATCCCCGACAGCCACATCAGTTCGACATTGCGCTGCACCTCGCGCTCTAGGCACCGGCTTGTAGATATACATCTTGCGAAGTACTTAGGGATGATTCCCAGACTGGCCAGTTGCTACAGGCGTAATGACCAGCCGTCGAACAAACCCTCCATTTACCCAAAGCCGTTTTGTCAGAATGGGCAAAAAATCCCCCAGCATATGAAAAAGCGGCTTAGCGCAATTTGGCGCTAAGCCGCTCTGATACTGGTGGCCCCCCCGTGAGTCGAACACGGCACCAACGGATTATGAGTCCGCTGCTCTAACCAAGCATGAGCTAGGGGGCCAAAAAATCAGCCGGCGATTTTAACATCTCGCCGGCCAATCCTGACTCACCCTTGAGATCAGTTCCCTTCCAGGAAGCTCTTGAGCTTGTCCGAACGCGAAGGATGGCGCAGCTTGCGCAGTGCCTTGGCTTCAATCTGGCGAATACGCTCGCGGGTCACGTCGAACTGCTTGCCCACTTCTTCCAGCGTATGGTCGGTCGACATCTCGATACCGAAACGCATGCGCAGCACCTTCGCTTCGCGCGGGGTCAGGGAATCCAGGATGTCCTTGACCACGTTGCGCATCGAAGCATGCAAGGCCGCGTCGGCCGGGGCCAGCGTGTTGTTGTCTTCGATGAAGTCGCCCAGATGGGAATCGTCGTCGTCACCGATCGGCGTTTCCATGGAGATCGGTTCCTTGGCGATCTTCATGATCTTGCGGATCTTGTCTTCCGGCATTTCCATCTTGATCGCCAGGGTCGCCGGATCCGGCTCGGCACCGGTTTCCTGCAGGATCTGGCGCGAGATGCGGTTCATCTTGTTGATCGTTTCGATCATGTGCACCGGAATACGGATGGTGCGCGCCTGGTCAGCGATCGAGCGGGTGATGGCCTGGCGAATCCACCAGGTCGCATAGGTCGAGAACTTGTAGCCGCGACGATATTCGAACTTGTCCACCGCCTTCATCAGACCGATGTTGCCTTCCTGGATCAGGTCCAGGAACTGCAGGCCACGGTTGGTGTACTTCTTGGCGATCGAGATCACCAGACGCAGGTTGGCCTCGGTCATTTCACGCTTGGCCATGCGCGCCTTCTTCTCGCCGGCGCCCATCTTCTTGTTGATCGCACGCAGGTCAGGCAGCGGCAGTACCACGCGCGCCTGCAGGTCGATCAGCTTCTGCTGCAGTTCCTTGATGGCCGGCACGTTGCGGCTCAGCACGGTGCTGTAGTCATGGTTGGCGGCGACTTCGCCATCCACCCAGTCCAGGTTCACTTCATTGCCCGGGAACACCTTGATGAAGTGCGCGCGCGGCATGTTGCACTTGTTGACGGCCACGTCCAGGATCTGGCGTTCCACGGTACGCACTTCGTCCACCTGCGCACGCAGGGTGTCGCACAGCTTCTCGACGATCTTGGCGGTGAAGCGGATGCCCAGCAGCTCGTTGGAAATGATTTCCTGGGCCTTGACGTAAGGCTTGGAGTTGTAGCCTTCCTTCTCGAAGGCCTTGCGCATGTTCTCGAACTGGGTGCCGATGACGGCGAACTTGCCCAGCGCGTCGCGCTTCAACTGTTCCAGCTGTTCGGCGGAGAAGCCTGCGGCACCAGAGCCACTGCTCTCGTTTTCCTCTTCTTCTTCGTCTTCTTCCTCTTCTTCCTCTTCTTCGTCGTCCTCATCGGAGTCGGAAGAGGCGGCCTCGACCTGCTGTTCGCTCTCGTTGGGGTCGACCAGGCCGTCGACGATTTCGTCGACCTTGATCTCGTCCTTGGAGATGCGGTCAGCCGCGGCCAGGATCTCGGCGATCGTGGTCGGGCAGGCGGAGATGGCCTGGATCATGTCCTTGAGACCGTCTTCGATGCGCTTGGCGATTTCGATTTCGCCTTCGCGGGTCAGCAGTTCGACTGAACCCATTTCACGCATGTACATGCGCACCGGGTCGGTGGTACGGCCGAAATCGGAATCGACGGTCGACAGCGCGGCTTCTGCAGCGGCTTCGGCGTCGTCATCGCTGGCCACGTTGGCCACGTTGTCCGACAGCAGCAGGGTTTCCGCATCAGGAGCGTGCTCGTAGACCGAGATGCCCATGTCGCTGAAGGTACCGATGATGCCTTCGATGGCTTCCGGATCGACGATGTTTTCCGGGAGGTGGTCGTTGATTTCCGAGAAGGTCAGGAAACCACGCTCCTTGCCCAGCTTGATCAGGGTCTTCAGCTTCTGGCGACGGCGCTCCAGCTCTTCTTCGCTGGCTTCGGTGTCGGAAGAGAAGGCGTCCTTCAGCAGGGCCTTTTCCTTGGCCTTGCGATCCTTGGCCTTGGCCTTGTCGGCGGCCTTCAGTTCGGTACGCTCGATGGTGTTCAGTGCTGCAACTTCATCGCTCTCGGGCTGGAATTCCTTGGGCTTGCGGCCACGGCGGCCCGGCACCTTGACGCTCGGCAGCACATAGCCGGACGTGTCGATGGCTGCCAGGGCAGCGGCATCAGTGGTTTGGCTTACGCTCGACGCAGCAGTCGCGCTGACGTCTTTGCCTTCCACCTGTGCGGCTTTGGTGGTCTTGGCGGTCTTGGTTTCGGGTTTCTTGGTGGTCACGGAAGTCTTCGTCGCTTTCACAGAAACCGCTTGTTCGGCGGCTTGAGGTAACTTGTTGGCTGGCGTTGCAGTCGCTTTGGGCGATGCGGCGCGGGCCGGCTTGGCGGCAGTTGTCTGGGCTGCCGTCTTCTTCGGCGTCGCTGCTGCTGCAGTCTTGGCCGTGGGTTTTACGGTGACAGCAGCCTTCGCCGTCCCCTTGACTGGCGATTTGGCGGCTACCGCCTGGGTGGTCTTGGCCGCGGCGGTCGATTTTACCGCCGCTGCCGTCTTGCTGCTCTTTGCCGACGCTGCTGGAGTTTTCGCGGGTTTCTTCATTGCATTTGCCATAGAATCAACTGCCAATTGAGAATTCACTCATTGCGCCAATCAAGTCATGCTAATGATGCAACTCCGGTACCGGTTGCCCGGTAGACTCCGGCTGCACGCGCAACGTTCCTTTTTCCGGCGGGCCATCGATCGCGTGCAGCAGGCAGTCATGCCGCTTGCAATCCGGCAGGCGATACCGCTGTCTGCCGTCCTCCCTCCCGATGCGCCGGGGTGAAGGCATGTCGCCGCAGGGTGGGGATGCAAGAGCCATCCGGCGGAACTAAAGCCCTATAGTATAGCACAGATGGGGCTCTTTTCCCGGGGATCAAGCCGCGATATTCGGCCATCCGCCAGCGATCCGGTGCGTAAAACACGACAATTTGCAGTGCTTTACCGCGTTTTCCACACCAGGCCGATTCCTGCCTTCCTGCTCCTGCCCACTCTCCAGATCAGGTCACGCAGCACCTCGCGCAAGACCCTTTCTGCCGATTCCTTTCCAGGCCTCCGGTTTTCCCCGGAAAAGCCGTCACTCAACCTGCTGCGACTGCACCGCCGGTCTGGCGCTTGAGCCATTCCTTGCGCTGCATCAGCTCGCGGTAGCGATTGCGCTCTTCCTCGGTGCGCAGGTTGGATGCCACCAGCATCTGCATCTCGTCATCGAGTGCACGAATCCTGGCCTGGCGGATGGCACCGGCCATCTCGGCCCGCACCACATCGAATTCGGATTCCGACTCGGCCGCGATTTCCGCGATCATCGAGTCAAACTCGGGCCCGCCCTCGCGCAGGTGCTCGACCAGCGCGGCGAAATTGGCCTGCTCGCCCATGCCCTGGGCCACACCGACCAGGTGCGAGAGCATCTCGGCTTGGTCCGGCGCAATGCGAGCGATGGCTTCCAGCGCGGCGGCGTCAAGGTCGGCTGAGAGTTGCGGATGTGCCACCAGCAGCCGCATGATCTGGCGCTCCAGCCCGACCGGGGCGGTGCGCTTGGTGCGCGGCGGGGCGCTGCGTACGCGAGCCACCGGCTTTTCCAGCTCAAACAGCACTTCCAGCTCGGCCGGCGTGGTCTGCGTGGCCTGGGCCACGCTGCGCACGATCTGCAAACGCAAACCGGAGGCCGGCAAGGCCTGCAGCAGCGGCTTGGCGGCAAACTGCGCATGGGCGCGGCCTTCGAGCGTGCGCAAGTCGTTCTCGCCAATGATTTCCTGGAGAAGGAACTGCGACAGCGGCATGGCTTCGCGGATCTGCGCCTCAAAGGCCGGGGCACCCATCTCGCGCACGTAACTGTCAGGGTCATGTTCCTTGGGCAGGAACAGGAACTTGATGGTCTTGTTGTCCGAAGCATGCGGCAGGCAGGCCTCCAGCGCGCGGCGGGCGGCGCGGCGGCCGGCGTTGTCGCCGTCGAAGCTGAAGATGACTTCATCGGTCTGGCGAACCAGCTTCTGCACATGGATGGGGGTGCAGGCCGTTCCCAGCGTGGCCACGGCCTGCGGGAAACCCAGCTGGGCCAGCGCTACCACATCCATGTAGCCCTCGGTCACCAGCACATAACCCGCTTCACGGATCGCCTGGCGCGCTTCGAACAGGCCATACAACTCGCTGCCCTTCTGGAACAGCGGCGTTTCGGGCGAGTTCAGGTACTTCGGTTCGCCGCCATCCATCACCCGGCCGCCAAAGCCGATCACCTGGCCTTTGGTATTGCGGATGGGGAACATGACGCGGCCACGGAAGCGGTCATAACGCTTGCGATGGCCACCGCCCTCTTCGCTCTTGTCGATCACCAGGCCGGACTCGACCAGCACGTCGTTCTCGTAGTCGGGGAAGACCTGGCGCAGGCTGTCCCATTCGTCCGGCGAATAGCCCAGGCCAAAGCGGGCGGCGACTTCGCCGGTCAAACCACGCCCCTTGAGATAGGCAATGGCGGGCTGGGCACTGCGCAACTGGTGACGATAGAAATCGTTGGCACGCGTCATCACGTCCGACAGGGCCATGCTCTTGGCCTGCTTTTCCTGGCGCTGGGCCAGGGGGATGTTGTCTTCGCGCTCCGGCACCACCATGCCCACGTTCTGGGCCAGGTCCTTCACCGCTTCCACGAATCCCATGCCCGAATACTCGATCAGGAAACTGATCGCCGTGCCATGCGCCCCGCAGCCGAAGCAGTGATAGAACTGCTTGGTCGGGCTGACGGTGAAACTGGGGGATTTCTCGTTGTGGAAGGGGCACAGGCCCATGAAATTGGCGCCGCCCTTCTTCAGCTGCACATAGCGGCCCACCACGTCGACGATGTCGACGCGGTTGAGCAGGTCCTGGATGAACGACTGGGGAATCACCTGGGCAGCGTGGCAGTAGGCAACGAGGCTAAGGGCTGCTTACGCAGCCAGCGCGGCCTTGACCAGGGCGGACACTGCCGTCATGTCGGCACGTCCGGCCAGCTTGGGCTTCAACACGCCCATGACCTTGCCCATGTCCTGGGGACCGGCGGCGCCGGTGGCGGCAACCGCAGCCTGGACTTCAGCCTTGATCTCGTCATCCGACAGGCTGGCCGGCATGTAGGCGGCCAGCACGGCCAGTTCGGCCTTTTCGACGTCAGCCAGGTCCTGGCGGCCGCCGGCTTCGAACTGCGAGATGGAATCCTTGCGCTGCTTGACCATCTTGTCGATGATGGCCAGCACGTGGGCGTCGGTCAGCTCGACGCGCTCATCGACTTCCTTTTGCTTCATCGCGGCGGTCAAGAGGCGGATGGTGCCCAGCTTGCCCATGTCCTTGGCACGCATGGCGGCCTTCATGTCTTCCGTGATCTGCTCTTTCAAACCCATGGGGTACTCCGAAGATGAGGTGGATGAGTATTCTGCGATCTGGCGCCATCCCGCATCCAGTATTCCGGGCAGCAACAAAGCAGGGCCCGGTCTTGGCATCGTAGAACATGGATGGGCTTATCGCCAGCCCGAATTGGTGCTTTCCTTCGTATCTGGGGCTGCCAACAGGAAAAACCAGGCCAATACCCGCCCGGAGAAAACACCACAACAAATCGGGAATAAATGCGAAAACCCGCTGCGGACCAACACCGGAGCGGGTTTACACATCGGCCGCACGAATGCGCGGCGAGAAATTCTTAGTACAGCTTCTTCGGCAGCTGTTGGCTGCGGATACGCTTGTAGTGACGCTTCACGGCAGCAGCCAGCTTGCGCTTGCGCTCAGCGGTCGGCTTTTCGTAGAACTCGCGTGCGCGCAGTTCGGTCAGCAGACCGGTCTTCTCGATGGTGCGCTTGAAGCGACGCATTGCAACTTCGAACGGCTCGTTCTCTTTAACGCGAATAGTGGTCATGTAAATTCAAACCAGAAAGGTTAGGTTGGATTAGCAAAGAAAGCGATTGTAGCAGTACTGGCACCCGATTGGAAGGCCAAACGTGGCATTTTTTCCACCACCGTGGTAAAAAACGGATAAGAATCAGGCACTTATCACAGTCAAGATGATCCTTCACCTGAAGTCAAGGGCAAATGAAGGAAAAAGTCCAACGCCTGCCCTGCCGGCCGGCCTCACACCGCTGAACCCGCCGCCACGCCTGAGGCCCACGCCCACTGGAAATTGTAGCCCCCAAGCCAGCCGGTCACATCCATGGCCTCGCCGATGAAATGCAGTCCCGGCACCTTGTTGGCCATCATGGTCTGCTGCGACAGCTCGCGCGTATCCACGCCGCCCAGGGTGACCTCGGCCTTGCGATAGCCTTCCGAGCCGCTGGGCAGGATCACCCAGCGATTGAGCGAATCGCCCAGCTTCTTGAGGGACTTGTCGGGCATGTCGGCAATGCGCGCACCGGCATCGAAGCCATTGATCTTGAGCCAGCCTTCGGCCAGGCGGTTGGGCAGCCATTGCGCCAGCAGGTTGCCGAGATTCTTCTTCAGCGTGCCCTTGCCCTCGATGAGCGTGTCGGCCACATCCAGTTGCGGCAACAGGTTCAGCGTCAGCGGTGTGCCGGGTTTCCAGAAACTGGAAATCTGCAGGATGGCCGGCCCCGAGAGCCCGCGATGGGTGAACAGCAGGTCTTCCAGGAAGTGTCCGCGCTCCTTCTTCACGCCGGTCTCCACCTCCACTTCCAGCGCAATCCCGGCCAGCTCGGTGAGCGACTGCCAGGCCTTGCCGTCGAAGGTCAACGGCACCAGGCCGGGACGCGTCTCCACCAGCTTCAGGTCGAACTGGCGGGCGATGCGATAGGCAAAGTCGGTGGCGCCGATCTTGGGAATGGAGAGCCCACCGGTCGCAATCACCAGACTGCTGGCCTGGATCTCGCCAGCACTGGTGGCAATGCGGAACTGCTCTGCGCTCTTGCCAACCTCCTGCACCGTGCAGGGCATGCGCCAGCTGACGTTACCCGCATCGCACTCAGCCTTGAGCATGGCGATGATGTCTTCAGCGGAGTCGTCGCAGAAGAGCTGCCCCTTGTGCTTCTCATGGAAACCGATGCGATGGCGCTTGACCAGCCCGATGAAATCCTGGGGCGTATACCGCGACAAGGCGCTACGGCAGAAATGCGGATTCTGCGAGAGATAGTGCTGCGGACCCGCGCCCACATTGGTGAAATTGCAGCGGCCACCACCGGAGATGCGGATCTTCTCGGCCAGCTTGCCGGCGTGGTCGATGAGCACCACGCGCCGGCCACGCTGGCCGGCCACGGCCGCGCACATCATGCCGGCCGCACCGGCGCCGATGATGGCCACGTCAAATTGATTGGGGTTGTTCTTGCTCATGCTTCCTCCGGCACGCATCTCGGTGCAGCCCGAGGCCGCTTCAAAGCCGTGATTGTCCGCGATCCCGCCCCGAAAGCACAAGGGCCAGGAAACAACGCCGATGCCATCAGCCGGTCAGCCATAAAGACAAAGGGCCGGCATCTTGCGATACCGGCCCTTCGCCTTCTTCCTCCCATCATCCCGCGCGCTCTGCAAACACGCGGAATGCCAGGTGCCTCAACTTTGGTACAACTTTATCCTAACCAGCAATTTATATCATTTATATCGTTTACTGGAAGTACGGCGGCGGCTCCACGCCCATCCACAATTCCGAAGACAAGCGCATCATGTCATTGAGCGAGCCCCGCTGCGCGAACATCTGGCGCAGCCAGCCGGCGTCGGACAGGCGATCATGCGCGATGCGGCGCAGGCGCGTGAGGGTCTGCTGCTCGGCCTCGTTGGCCACATAGGGCTCCAGCAGCTGCAATTGCTGCAGCAGGTGCTCATAGATGGGCAGCTTGCGCGATTGCGCGGGAGTCGCGCCATGCAGGGCCAACTGGCCATTGAGCCCGAAGCGGCTGGCCTCGAAACGGTTGAACTGGTACAGCAGGTAGAAATCATCGCCCACCACGAAAGGCCGCTCGGTCAGGATCCAGCGCGCCAGCAATTGCGCATAGGCACCCAGGTGCGCGGCATGCTCGATGGTCAGGGGCGTATCGCAGACGCGGATCTCCACGGTGCCGTATTCGGGCTTGGGACGGATATCCCAGTAGAAATCCTTCATGCTGGCGATGATGCCCATCTGGTGCAGCTCATCGTAATAGGTTTCGAACTCGGCCCACTTGGTATGCACCGGCGCCGTGCCCGACAGCGGGAACGCCCGCACCACGTTGCTGCGCGAGGAATCGAACTTGGTATCCGCGCCCTGGTAGAAGGGCGACGCCGCCGACAGCGCGATGAAGTGCGGCACGTAACGCGAGAAGCCATGGGTGAGATACAGCGCATCATCGCCGTTCTCCACACCGATGTGGATGTGCTGCCCGAAGACCGTAAAGGTCTTGGCCAGGTAGCCGTACTTCTCGTGCAAATAATGGAAGCGTTCGCTGGGCGTGATGCGCTGCTCGTTCCAGTGCTGGAAGGGGTGCGCGCCACCGCCGGAGACATCGATGTTGAGGTACTGCGCGCCGCGGTTCAAGGCGCCGCGCAAGCCCTTCAATTCCTCGATCAGTTCATCCACGCGGGTGTGGATGCCGGAGTTCAGCTCGATCATCCCCTGCGTCATTTCCAGCTTGATCTGCTTTTGCAAATCACGCGGCTCGATCCAGTTCAGCAGGTCCACTGCATCGCTGGCCAGGTTGTAGTTGCGGCGATTCACCAGTTGCAGTTCCAGCTCGATGCCCATGGTAAAGGGCGTGGAGGAACCGAACGGCAGGATGCCGGCGCTCCCCTGCGGACCGGCCACGTGGGCCTGGGTGCCGGGGATATCGTGTTCATTGCGGATCAGTGTCTCGGTATTCATTCGCGTCCACTCTCTCCAGATTTGATCAGGGCAAACTGGGTTGCCACCGGCCCCAGGAATTCCAGGACCACCATGCTGCCCGCCAGCAGCGGCAAGACATTGGCCGTGGTGTGCGGATACAGCGACGACACCGTCTGCATCAGGCCCACGCCGACCTCGGTCATGGGCAGGGTGCCCAGCGTGAGCAGGCCGGCCTGGCGCCAGTTCATGCGGGCAAAGCGGGCAAACAGGAACACGCCCAAGCCCATCGCCAGGAAGCGCGCCGCGATCAGGATCAGCACCGAGAAGCCCAGCAGGCTCAGGTCCGACAGCTTCATCGACGCGCCCACGGTAACGAACAGCATCACCACGAACAACTCATTGGCGACACCAAACTCCAACTCCATCAGGTCGAACTGGCGATCCAGGTTCTTGGAGAGGATAGCGAAGATCAGCATCGTCAACATCACCGGCAGATGCAGCGCATGCGCCACACCGATGGCCAAAGCGATCACCGAGATCACCAGCACGAACTGCGAGCTGTTCTCGCGGCCCAGCAGGCGCGCCAGCGGCATCATCAGCCAGTAGGTCAGGTAGGCCAGGATGGCCGAGCCCACCAGCGAATACAGGGTGTGCTGGATCAGGGTCCAGACGGGCGTGCCGGCCTCATGCGCGATCACCGGCAAGAGTGCATAGGCTGCCAGTACGGCCACGAAGTTGTTGAGCGCGGTCATGGCCGCCAGGCGGCGCGTGACCTGGCCTTCCGCCTTGAGGTCGCGCAGCACCACCAGCACCACGGCCGGTGCGGTGGCAATGGCCATCACACCGCCCAGGAGCGCCATCACCGAATCGGTACCGAACCAGGTAAGCGCGATGCTGACGAAACCGAAACACAGCACGGCCGACACGGCCACCGTGATCATCAGCCATTTTTCGCGGCGCAGCCAGCCGATGTCGACGTAGCGCCCCAGCTGATACACCACCAGCGCGACAGCGATATCGGCAAAGATGTTGGTGACCTTGAGGACTTCACCGGAAAGCAGATTGAACCCGCCGGCCCCCAAGAGGAAGCCGACCAGCAGATAACCCGTGATGCGTGGCACCCATGGGGACTTGGAAACTACGTAGCCCGCGATCAGCCCGAAGAGCAGCAGGCCGCCGAATACCAACAGGGCATTCCATTGCAGCGTCTGTGCGAGGGTGAACGACGGAAGAGCCCACTCCATATCTCCTCCTGTAACGATGTGGTGTTGAACCGCAGTGGCACGCCAACCATTGACGGTGACGTGCAGTTTGCGGATCGCGTGAGCAACATGCCTGGCATGTGCAGCTAGCGCTGCCCGACGAGATCGGGCCCGATTTTGCAAGAAGATTTTTGAAGAAAAAATCCCTCATCAAAAAACCGGAGCACAGAAGATATCACTCTTGCTCTACGCGATGATCTTTTTTTTAACCTACAACGGAAATCTGAATTTCCTGATTTGATATTTATTGAATTTCTGGAAGTTATCCGAAGCGCATTGAGAAGATGAATGTGGTTAGGGGAGCCTCAATGTTCGGTCAGTGTGCCGTCAGCGGTAATCAGAGCAGACCTGATTCGCTTGTCAGAAAAGACTGACACGAGGGCACTGCGATAGCGCGCCAGCTGAGCGGCGTAATCGGCGCGCTCGCTCTCCAGCAGACGGCGCTTGTAATCGATTACCCAGACTTCGTCCTCGAACATGACCACGCGGTCCAGCCGCATGACACCAGATGGGGCGACGATCTCCATTTCATTGCGCGCCCAGCGATGCAGCGCCGGGTTGAAGAAGCGCTCCAGTTCCGGCTGTGCCAGCACCACGCGTGCCTGCGCATGCACTACCTGCGCCATCTCCGCAGAGATGCCCAGCCAGCGCACCAGGGCGGGCGGCGATGGCAAGTGCAGCGGCCATGCGTTGCCGTGCGTGAGCCGCTCCAGCAGCGCATGCAGGGCCACGCCTTCATCGATGGCTTCGGTGCTGGCCAGGGTGCCATCGGCATCGACCTCAGGCAGCACGTCCTCCTCCTGCGCCGCGCCGAAGAGCGACATCGGCACCGGCTTGGGATCGAACAGTGCCAGCGAGAATTGCTCCTCGATGGCGGCGGCATCGGCACCGTGAACGGCGTCCTCGCCGATCTCGCGCACCGGCGCATCGCTGGCGAACAGGCGCTGATACCAGCTGCCTTCCACCACCCCGCCCTCGCCCGCACCGCGCGTGCCGGCCACGCCCGACACCAGCAGCAATTGCTTGGCGCGCGTGACGGCGACGTAGAGCAGGTTCCAGTCTTCCTGCGTCTTCAGGCTTTCTTCTTCCGCGAACAGCGTGTCACGCGCGCAGCCGCGTTCGCTGCGCCGGCCAAAGGCCGAGAAGTGCGTGGGCGCATCCTGGTCCTGCGGCCAGGCGCAGAGGATGCCGAGATTGTCTTCCACCGACTCGCTGTGATTGGCATCGAGGATGGCCACCACCGGCGCTTCCAGGCCCTTGGCGCTGTGCACGGTGAGGATGCGCACCGCGTCGGCACTGGCGTCCACGCTCGCCTCATCGGGGGCATCGCCGCCGGAGGTACGCTGCAGGACGCGCAAGGCATCGATGAATTTGGGCAAGCTCGGATAGCGCCCGGCATCCATGTTCAACGACAGTTCCACGAAGGCCGCAATGTTGCCCAGGGTCTGGCTGCGCGTGAGCGGCGAGGCATGCTGCGCATAGCGCGCCACCAGCTCGCCCTGGTGCAGGATCATGTCCAGCAAGTCGTGCACCGGCAGATGCGGCGCCGCCTGCAGCCAGCGCTGCAACAGGGTCACGGCACGCACCAGGGCGGCCGAAGCCGCACCCTCCTCCTGCATGCCCTGCAGATGCTGCCACCAGTGCCCGCCCTCGGCTTGCGCCACGCGGCGCGCGATCTGCACCAGGTCCTCATCGGCCGCGCCGATGATCGGGCTCTTGAGGACGTGGGCCAGCGCGCGCGTGTCGTTGGGCGTGATGAGGAACGTCAGCAACGCGATCAGGTCGGCGATTTCCAGCGATTCGAGCAGGCCGCCGCGCTTGTCGGAAATGAAGGGAATCCCGGCGGCGCGCAAGGCGCTCTCGTAGGCGGCCAGGTGCGTACGCTTGCGGACCAGCAGCATGATGTCGCCCCAGCGCATGGGCCGCGTGCCCCGGCCATCGGCCACGGGCACTTCGCGACGGGCTTTGAGCAATGCCTGCGCCAGCGCCTGCCCTTCCAGCAGGCGGCGGGCGTCGTCTTCCTCGCCGCGCGGCGTGGTCAGCGGGTTGCGCCAGGGGATGACGTCCTCCGGATTTTCGGTGGATGCGGGCGAGGCCGATCCTTCGGCGGTTTCAGGCGCAATGACGTTTTCTGCATCCTCGTCCTGCCGCGCCAAGGGCAGCCGCCAGACCTCGCCCCCCGCAAGGCCCAGCGTGGTCTGCTGCGCGAACAGCGGATTGCCGCCCATGACGAATGAACGATTCAGTACATCGACCACGGCCGATGCATTGCGGCGCGTCTGGTTGGCGCGCAGGATGGCGGCGCCTTGCGCGCGCAGCATCTCGCGCGCGGCCACGAACACGCGCGGCTCGGCGCGGCGGAAGCGATAGATGGATTGCTTGGGGTCGCCCACCACGAAGACGCTGGGCTGGGCCGCATCGCCGCCATAGGCATCGAGCCAGCAGCGCACGATGCACCATTGCAGCGGGTTGGTGTCCTGAAACTCGTCGAGCAGGATGTGCTTGTAGCGTGCATCCAATCGGGTCTGCAGGTAGGCGGCGCTGGCCTCGTTGCGCAGCAGGCGGTAGGCCTGCCATTCGAGGTCGGCGAAGTCCAGCACGCGCTGTTCGGATTTCACCTCCTGATAGCAGGCCAGGTAGGCGCGGCCAGCGGTGAAGAGAGCCCGGTTGAGTTGCAGGACCGCCTTTTCCTTGCTGCGCCCCTGCAGCTTGCGCAGTGCGTTGCCGATGGCATTGAACTCTTCTTCAAACGCCGCCAGCGCAGCTTCCTCGCTGCTGCCGAAGTGCTGCACCAGAGCGGCCAGCAGCGACTTGACCTTGCCGTTCTTGCGCGGCTTGTCCTTGTCATCGAAGAACTGGCTGTAGAGGGCGTCGAAATTCTCCAGCGCAGACCCGGCCGTCAATGCCGATTCGATCGCTACCGCGCGGGTCTTGTTGGCGCTGCCCCCCTGGCCCAGCAGGATCGCCACCTGGCTGGCCCGCGCGACCAGTGCGGGATCGTCCCACAGCGACAGGCGCGCATCGCGCCGTGCATCGGGGCCGACCAGGTCTTCCAGCCAGCGCAGGGGCGAGGACATGTCGGCCGCCTCTTCACCTTCCTCACTATCGTCTTGCGTGGCAGCCCACCATTCGGCGCGCTTGTCGATGAAGGCATCGAGCAACTGGCGCGCGTTGAAGTCGCCTGCCAGTTCGTACAGTTCCAGCAGTGCCGCCTTGACGGGCGCGCCCTCCGGCTCGCGCAGTGTCTGCATGAAGCGGCGATAAGCTTCATCGATCAGCTCGCCGTTCTTTTCGGTCAGGGTATAGCCGTGTGGCACACCGGAGGCCAAAGGTGCAATCTGCAACAAACGTGCGAACCAGCTGTGGAAGGTGTCGATGGACAGGCTCTGTTCAGACGAGAGGATGCGCTCGTACAGTCCGCGCGCCACCGGCAGCAAGCGGGGCAGGTCGGGCTCGGCCACACCACGTTCGCGCAGCAGCATCGCCGCCTCGGTATCGTCGGCCAGGGCCAGTTCGTGCAGCAGTTCGAGCAGGCGTTCGCGCATCTCCTGCGCGGCCTTGCGGGTAAAGGTGATGGCCAGCAGCTCCGGTGCCTGCGCTCCGGACAGCAGCAGGCGCAGCATGCGCGCTACCAGCAGCCAGGTCTTGCCGCTGCCGGCGCAGGCCTCGACCACGACCGAATGGCGCGGATCGCAGGCGGCGCGCGTGAAGACAGCGGCCTCGACGGCTTCCCCATTGACCTCGTAGGCCGCGGGTTGCTTGTCGGCCGCGCTCACAGCCAGGCTCCCTTGCGGCACAGGCCGCGCATCTCGCAATACTGGCAGACCGATTCAATGCCGTTGGCCGGCAGCGCCGCGCCGTGGGCGACGGCCTGCATGGTGGTGGTGATCTGTTGCTGGAGCATCTTCTGTTGGCGTGCAAAATCGGGAGCGGCGGCGTCGCCGGTTTTCTTGTCAGGGCCCAGTTCGAGGGCGACGTAGTGCGCGTGTTCCACCGCACCACCGGCCAGCAGGCCATAGAAGGCCAGCTGGTGGTCATCCTCTTCCTTGACCTTCTGCCGGAGGCTGGCGGCGGTACGGGTCTTGTAGTCGAGCACGGCGCGCTCGCCGTCGGCATTGCGGTCGACCCGGTCAAGGCGTCCGAACAACTCGATGCCGCCATCCTGCCATTGCAGGGCGTGTGATTGCGACTCTTCACCGAAGGCGAATTGCCAGCCTTCGGCTTCGCGCTCGTTGGCCCACAGCAGATAGGCTGGCATCACCTTCTGCCAGCGCGCATGGAAGGCCAGCGCGGCCGGATGGCGTTGCATCTCGCGCTGGAACACTTCCTCGGAAAGCTGCGCCAGCAAAGGCGCACGGGCCGGCAGCGGGGTGTCGTTGTCGCGCAGGTGCGCGTGATAGCGATAGAGAATTTCGTGCAGCCAGCTGCCGTAGTCGCGCTTCTCGGGCATGTCCGAGAGCTCATCCATCACCGCCACGCGCAGCATGCGTTGCGCAAAGAACTGATACGGGCAGGCCAGGAAACTGCCGAAGCCGCTGGCCGACAGCGACGCCGGCAAGAGATCCGGCGCGCTCGGCATCGGCATGGAGGAGAGCACCGCACTCAATGATTTCAATGGCGGCGGCAAGCTCACACGTTCCAGGGGCGTGGCGCCCTGCTGCGCCAGCTTCAGTTCAAGGCGCTGGATCCACGGGCTGACGGGATTGGGCTCGCCATCCTGGTGGGTCTGCCAGCACAGCACCACGTCCGGATTCACGCACAGCAATTCGGTGAGGTCGCGCAATTGCTGGCGCTGGCGCGTGGCACGCGTGGCCAGGTTCAGTTCGCGCCGCACGGCATTGGAGAAGAACAGGGTTTCCTGCGGAGGTGAAGGCAAGTGCGCCGCATCCGCACCGATCACCAGCACCGCCTCGAAACGCCGCAGCCGCGCGCCGTTCAGGGGCAGCATCACGACGCGCCGGTCCTTGATGGGCGGCATGAAGGAAGTCGCATCCAGGCGCAAGTTGAGCAGCGCGCGCCATTCCGCAAAACTGAAGGTATCGCCCAGTCCACCCTGCTCGGCGGCGATCTCGTCGAGCATCAGCAGGCATTGCTCGCCCGCGCCATCGGCGCGCAGCGCGCTTTCCATGCCCAGCGCCTGGCACAGGCCGCGCTGCGTCTCGCACCATTGCGCCAGCGTCTTGCGGCCACCGAAGCGCGCGGCCTGTTTGGCCAGCGTGATGATGCAGGCCAGGTCATCAGCCTGCCCCGCTTCGGCAAAGGCCGACTGCAGTGCCTGCCAGTCGCCGGCAATGTTGGTACGGCGCAGCCGGGCTTCGATGCGCATGACGCGGTCGCTGCGGTCGGCATCATCGGGAAAGACGAAGGGCGACTTCAACAGGTCCAGCAGCGCATTGGTTTCACCGCGCGCCGAGACCAGGTCATTCCATGCGGCCAGCGCAGCAGCAGCACGGGTGGTGGAGAGCTTCCAGCCGGTCTCGTCGGCCACGGCCACTTCGGCACGCTCCAGCAAGGCGCGCAGGCGGCGTGCGGTGACGCGATCCTGGGCCACGATGGCGATGTCGGTCTTGCCCTGCTGCAGCCAGCGCAGCACGATCTGTGCGCTTTGTATCGCGGCGTTTTCCAGGTCGCCGGCCGGGCACAGCCGGGGCAGCGCGACGGGGTGTACGGGGGATGCGGCAGCTTGGTCCGCTTCCATCGGCAGGCCTTCATCGTCGCGCACCAGCTCTTCCCAGGCCGACAAATAGAGCGGATGCAGCGGCGCAATCGCCGCACGGCTCCAGTCCAGCGTGACGATGCGCACCGGCTGGCGCTGTGCATAGGCCGACAGGAAGGCCGCATCCAGCGGTTCCGGTTCGGTCGGGCTGACCCACACCAGCGGCAGGCTGGCCTGGTCAGCCAGGGTCAGCATGGCATCAAAGCGTTGGACGATGCGGTCATGGGCATCGAGCTGAGTCTTCCAGACCTGCCATACCAGCGCCGCTTCATCGGAGAGCATGCCGTGCGCCGAAGGTGCGAGCGGCTCCAGCAATTGCGCCAGGGCCTGGGTCCAGCGGCCCACCGCAGCCTCTTCGCCCTCTGCATTGGCGCGGATCTCCGGCAGCAGCGCCAGGGTCAGCTCATCGGACAAGGACAAGAGCGTCTGCGCCAGCGGCAGCAGGTCGGCATTGCGGCGGGCGGAAAACATTTTCTTGAGCCAGCCGTGTTCGCGCAGTTGCGCATAGAGCTGCATGAGCCGCTCGCTCTCGGAGGGCGGCACGCTCTCACCCGGCGGCTGCATCGCCAGCAGGCCGGAGAGCGTATTGATGCGCGGGGCGATGTAGGGCCGGCGCAGTTCGCGCGCCAGGGCCGCCTTGAAATTCTGCGCGTGGGAAAACGCCGGCACCATCAATTGCACGCCCGAGAAATCCAGCACGCCGTCCTGTTGCGCCTGCAGCGCCTGACCCAGCGGCTGGTCCTCGCGCAGCAGCGCGCGCACGGCCTGTTGCCAGAAATCGGGAGTGGGCGGGATCGGTACGGTGGCAAGCAGCATGCGTTCTCTGGATTCAGTGAGGGCTGGTGAGGATAGCGCGTATATCTACGGATACGCCGGCGAGGCGGCACAAGAGCGACAGCGGAGCGCACGGTCATTGTATTTTTCTCTTGCTCCAACAGGTTTTTTCAATCGCGCCGGGGCAGCCTGTGCTGCGCATTGTATGCCAGACGGCTGCCCTGCGGTCCTGCAAGCACAGCGGGCAAAGCCGCGCCGGTGCTAGCGCAGCGCCGCAATGGCAGGGATGAGGACGGGTGACAACAGGCCACGGACCGCGCGTCCACACTTTCCCTCAAAATGGGTTATGATTGCCCCTGTATCCCGCCGCTTACCTCTGCCGCGCTTCAATTACAACTTGAATCGGCGCGCAACGACTCCACGTAGACCTAGCAACTCCGGAAGCGTTGATGGCTCACGCCATGCCTGATGGTATGTGTCCACCGGCGCTGATTGACTAATTACACCACTGCCTCACACCGAGGAAATGCCATGAGCGAACATATCAAACATATTACTGACGCCTCCTTCGAAGCCGATGTGCTGAAGTCCGACAAGCCCGTGCTGGTTGATTTCTGGGCGGAATGGTGCGGCCCCTGCAAGGCCATCGCCCCGATCCTGGAAGAAGTCGCCAAGGAATACGACGGCAAGCTGCAGATCGCCAAGCTGGACGTGGACTCCAACCAGGCCATCCCGGCCAAGTTCGGCATCCGCGGCATCCCGACCCTGATCCTGTTCAAGAACGGTGCCGCCGCTGCCCAGAAGGTCGGCGCACTGGCCAAGGGCCAGCTGGTCTCGTTCATCGACAGCAATATCTGATTCTGATGTAACATCCGACGGCGGCGCGCTCGCGCTGCCGTCCGCCCGCCACACGGTGGCCGGCTTTATCCTAGATCCACACCACGCAATTCCCTCCCCCACCTTTACTTATCCCGTCCCGGGACACTCATATGCACTTATCAGAACTAAAAGCGATGCACGTCTCTGCCTTGCTGGAAATGGCCATCAGCCTGGACATCGAGAATGCTGCGCGCCTGCGCAAACAGGAGCTGATGTTTGCCATCCTGAAGAAGCGCGCAAAATCAGGAGAACAGATTTTTGGCGATGGCGCCCTCGAAGTGTTGCCTGACGGCTTCGGCTTCCTGCGCTCGCCCGACGCCAGCTACATGGCGTCCACCGACGACATCTACATCTCGCCTTCGCAGATCCGTCGTTTCAACCTGCACACCGGCGACTCCATCGAAGGTGAAGTGCGTACGCCCAAGGATGGCGAGCGCTATTTCGCCCTGGTCAAGGTCGACAAGGTCAACGGCGAACCGCCGGAAGCCTCCAAGCACCGCATCCTGTTTGAAAACCTCACGCCGCTGCACCCCAACAAGCTCCTGCAGCTTGAGCGCGACATGCGCGGCGAGGAAAACATCACCGGCCGCATCATCGACCTGATCGCCCCGGTCGGCCGCGGCCAGCGCGGCCTGCTGGTGGCCTCGCCCAAGTCGGGCAAGTCGGTGATGCTGCAACACATCGCCCACGCCATCACCACCAATCATCCGGACACCGTGATGATCGTGCTGCTGATCGACGAACGTCCTGAAGAAGTGACCGAAATGCAGCGCTCGGTGCGCGGCGAAGTGGTCGCCTCCACCTTCGACGAACCGGCCACGCGTCACGTGCAGGTCGCCGAAATGGTGCTGGAAAAGGCCAAGCGCCTGGTGGAAATGAAGAAGGACGTGGTCATCCTGCTGGACTCGATCACCCGCCTGGCACGCGCCTACAACACCGTGATCCCGGCCTCCGGCAAGGTGCTCACCGGTGGTGTGGACGCCAACGCGCTGCAACGCCCGAAGCGTTTCTTCGGCGCTGCGCGTAACGTCGAAGAAGGCGGCTCGCTGACCATCATCGCCACCGCCCTGATCGAAACCGGTTCGCGCATGGATGACGTGATCTACGAAGAATTCAAGGGCACCGGCAACATGGAAGTGCACCTGGAACGCCGCCTGGCCGAAAAGCGTGTCTACCCCGCCATCAACCTCTCCAAGTCCGGCACCCGCCGCGAAGAGCTGTTGATCAAGCCGGACCAGCTGCAAAAGATCTGGGTGCTGCGCAAGCTCATGTACGACATGGATGAAATCGAGGCGATGGAATTCATCCTCGACAAGATGAAGTCCACCAAGAACAACGCCGAGTTCTTCGACATGATGCGCCGGGGCAACTAAGTTCATCAAAGCAACTAAGTCCTTGGCAGGTTCGGAAAACGGCATGTCCCTCACCGGACATGCCGTTTTTCATTGCCCCATGGGAAACAAGGCGGGCGCATTTTCATCTGAAATACCACGCCGCCCCGGCCCAGCCGGTCACCCGCCTTGACCCAAGCCCCTGATTCCACTGTATAATTTCGGACTTTTCCAAACCGGCAAGTGATCATCAATCGGGTCAAGAAGCAGGGCGACCGACGAAGTGGCGATTGGCTACCAAACTACTCTTGAGGCAATCATGAAAGAAGGCATCCACCCGGATTACCGCGAAGTCCTGTTCCACGACATGTCGAACGACTTCAAGTTCATCACCCGCTCCACCATCGGCACCCGCGAAACCGGCGAGTTCGAAGGCAAGGAATATCCCCTGGTGAAGATCGAAGTGTCTTCCGAATCGCACCCGTTCTACACCGGCAAGCACAAGATCGTCGACACCGCTGGCCGCGTCGAGAAGTTCCGCCAGAAGTTCGGTTCCGTCGGTTCGAAGACTGCTGTCTCGAAGGCGTAATCAGTACTTCCTCCAAAAAAGGCAGCTCCGGCTGCCTTTTTTGTTTGCTCCACCCGTGGTGCGCAGCCCGTGGCCTGCACCAGCATGTAGCAGACAGAAACAACTATTTACCGGGTTTTCCTGCACAATAGGGCCTGCTAAAAAAACAGCCAACAATACCAGCCGCCGACAACGGCAAGCGCGGCCAAGGCCACCCCAGCCCGCGCATCACCCAACACGCAGCACAGAACAAGAGCAACAAGATCTTGATGAAGCCAGTCCGTCTTCCCGCCGCCGCGACCAATGCGCTTCCGCGCATGGCGCTGCTTGCGCTCGCCCTCCTCTACATCCTGCCCGGCCTGATCGGCCGCGATCCCTGGAAGAACGAGGACGCCACCACCTTTGGCGTCATGTGGACCATGGCCCACGGTACGCTCACCGACTGGCTCACCCCCAACGTGGCCGGCCTGCCGCTGCCGGCTGAAAGCCCTCTGGCCTACTGGTTCGGTGCAATTTGCATCAAACTGTTCGGCTGGCTGCTGGGCGACCCGCTGGCCGCGCGCCTCTCGGTCATCGGCTGCTTCCTGGTCGGTTCGCTCTCGATCTGGTACACCACCTACCTGCTGGGCCGTCGTGCCGAAGCCCAGCCCTTGAAGCTGGCCTTCGGTGGCCAGCCCGAACCCAAGGACTTCGGCCGTACCCTGGCCGATGGTGCCTTCCTGATCTATCTCGGTTTCCTCGGCCTGCTGCTGCACAGCCATGAGACCAGTCCCAAGACCCTGCAGATCGCCCTGGTGGCCTATGCCATGTTCGGCGCGGCCCGCGTGTTCGATGCCGGCAAGCTGCGCCATGGCATCTGGCTGGGCGCGGCGCTGGGCATGCTGGTGCTGACCTATGGCTGGCTCCTGCCGGCCGGCGTATTGATCGCCCTGGTGTTGCTGGCCGCGCTGCGCAAGGATGGCCGGGCCCTGGGCCTGCTGCTGTTGTTGTCGCTGCCGCTGGCCCTGCTCATGAGCGCCGCGTGGGTGGTCACCCTGCACAAGCTGATCCCGGCTGAAGCCGCCAGCCAGTTCGAGCTGTGGATGAGCTGGAACATCTACCAGTTGAACCGTCCCACCCTGGCCACCGTGGCCTTCCTCGGCAAGTACGGCGTCTGGTTTGCCTGGCCCGCCTGGCCCTTCGCCGGCTGGGCGCTCTACGCCTGGCGGCGCCAGCTGGGTTCGCTGCATATCGCGCTGCCGCTGGCCTTCCTGATCCCCATCACGCTGCTGATCCTGATCAACGTGCATCGCGAAGAAGGCATGCTGCTGCCGCTGCTGCCGCCGCTGGCGATCCTGGCCGCCTTCGGCCTGCCCACCATGAAGCGCGGCGCCATCAATGCGGTGGACTGGTTCTCGGTGATGACGCTGACCACCTCGGCCGCCTTCATCTGGATCGGCTGGATCGCCAAGGAAACCGGCTGGCCGGCCAAGATCGCGCGCAATGCCTACAAGCTTGCGCCCGGCTTCAAGCCCGGGTTCGAATGGATCTCGCTGGCCATTGCGGTGGCCGCCACCATCGCCTGGATCGTGGTGGTGCACTGGCGCATCTCGCGCCGTCCTTCGGTCTTGTGGCGGGCGGTGGTGCTGTCTTCGGGCGGCGTGATCCTGTGCTGGGTGCTGCTCATGACGCTGTGGCTGCCCTGGGTCAACTATGGCAAGAGCTATGCCGGCGTGGCCGAGCAGATCGAAGCCAAGCTGACCTCGGTCAAGCAGTGCGTGCAGACCAATGTCGGCCCGGCGCAGCGGGCTTCCTTCGCTTATTTCGGCAACGTGCGTTTTGCCGATGAGCGCGACCAGAGTTGCGATTACCTGCTGCTGCAGGATGACATCAGCAACCAGGACGCCACGCTCCTGTTGCGCCAATATCCCGGCAACTGGCGCATGGTCTGGGAAGGCCGCCGCCCCTCCGACCGTGACGAGCGCTTCCGCCTCTATCGCCGTGCCGGCCGCTGACCAGGGCTTGCTTCTCGCGTGACCACTGAACTGCCCGCCCTCTCCTCCCGCCATCACGCCGGCCGCATCGCGCGGCTGGCCTGGCCGCTGCTGATCGGCCAGCTGGCCATCATCGCCAATGGCGTCATCGATACCGCGATGGTCTCGCGCTTTTCCGCGCTGGACCTGGGCGCGCTGGCGCTGGGTGTGTCGATCTACGTGAGCGTCTTCGTCGGCTTGTCCGGCGTGCTGCAGGCGCTGCAGCCGACCATCGGTCAGCTCTACGGCGCAGGCCGCGTGGGCGAGATCGGCCATGAGGTCAAGCAGGGCATGTGGCTGGCGGTGCTGCTTTCCATCGTCGGCTCGCTGATCCTGATGTTCTCGCCGCTCTTTTTGGCCGTCGCCAAGGCTTCGCCGGAACTGGTCGAGAAGGCCACGCTGTACTTGCGCATCGAGGCACTGGCCCTGCCTGCCACGCTGTTCTTCCGCGTCTACTCCTCGCTCAACACGGCGCTGGCCAAGCCCAAGATGGTGATGGCCTTGCAGCTGGGCGGCCTGCTGCTCAAACTCCCCTTGAATGCACTGCTCATCTTCGGCGGCCTGGGGCTGCCTGCCTTTGGCGGCCCCGGTTGCGCCATCGCCACGACGGTGATCGCCTGGCTGATGATGATCGCGGCCTGGCTCCTGGTGGCGCGCCTGCCGCTGTATCGTCCGCTCAAGCTGTTCGGCAGCGGCTTCGTGGCGCCCTCCTGGAAAAGCCAGCGCACGCTGCTGCGGCTGGGCATTCCGATCGGCATGTCCTATTTCATCGAGGTCACCGCCTTCACCTTGATGGCCGTCTTCATCGCCCGCCTGGGTGCGGTCCCGGTGGCCGGTCACCAGATCACGGCCAACGTCGGCACGGTGCTCTACATGCTGCCGCTATCCATCGCCAGCGCCACCAGCACGCTGGTGGCGCAAGCCATCGGCGGCGGCAACATGCTGGAGGCCAAGAAGATCGGCCGCGCCGGCATCCGCCTGGCCGTTTCATTGTCGGTGGTGATCGGGGTGATCGTGTGGTTCCTGCGCGAGCACATCATTCGTGCCTATACGCCCGATCCGGTGATCGTGGGCGCGGCGCTGCCGCTGTTCCTCTACATCGCCTTCTACCAGCTCTTCGATTCCATGCAGGTGACCACCGCCTTCGTACTGCGGGCTTACAAGGTGGCGGTGGTGCCCACCGTCATCTATGCGGTCACACTGTGGGGAGTGGGATTGGGCGGCGGCTATCTGCTGGGACTCGATCCCCTGGGCATGGCCCCGCCCGCCTTGCGCGGCCCGTCCGGCTTCTGGTTGGCCAACAGCCTCAGCCTGGGCATGGTGGCGGTGGGCCTGCTGGCCTACCTGCGCGTGATCCAGGCCCGCGCGCAGCGCGGCGAACTCAGCGTTTGAGCAGGCCGCCGGCGGCGAACAGATCGTCATTGCTGGCATTGACCAGGCCAGGCACGCTGGGCGCTTCGTCGGGCCGGCCCAGCAGGAAACCCTGTACCTGGTCGCAATGCAGCAGCTGCAGTTCGCGCAGCTGCCCTTCCGTCTCCACGCCCTCGGCCACCACTTCCATCTGCAGCGCGTGCGCCAGCGCGATGATGGCGGCCACGATGGCGCGGCCGGAGTGATCGTCCAGGTCCAGGCGCGAGGTGAAGAAGCGATCGATCTTGACCTGCCGGCAGTGGAACTGCGCCAGGTAGGCCAGGCTGGAATAGCCGGTGCCGAAATCATCGATGGCGATATCGAATCCCAGCGACTGCAGCTCCCGCACCACCCGCGTCGTGCGCTCCACATCCTTCATGGCGGCCGTCTCGGTGATCTCGAACATGAGCCGCTGTGGCGCGATCCCGGCTGCGCTGACCACCTTGATGATGCTGTCCACCAGATCGCTGCGCATCTGCAGCGGTGAAAGATTCATTGCCACCTTGACCGGTTTCATGCCGGCCGCATCCCAGCACGCGATCTGGTCGCAGACGGCCTGCAGCACCCAGTCACCGATGCAAAGAATCTGCCCCGAGCGCTCGGCGATGGGGATGAATTCGGACGGCGCCATCTCGCCCAGCTCCGGATGATGCCAGCGCAGCAGCGCTTCCAGTCCGGTCAGTTCCTTGGCGGCACCGCGATACTTGGGCTGGAAGTGCAGGCGGAACTGGCGGCCGTCGATGGCCTGCTGCAGCGCCTGGCGCACCTGCAGGTGGCGCATGGCGCTGGCATGCATGGCCGGCTCGAAGAAACGATAGGTATTGCGCCCGCTCTGCTTGGCCTCGTACATGGCGGCATCGGCATTCTTCATCAGGGCATCGACCGAGTCGCCACTGTTGGGATAGACGGCAATGCCGATACTGGAGGTCACGCGCAGCGTGGCATCCTCGACCTGGAAATCCTGGCGCAATGCCGACAGGATATTCTCCGACAACTGCTCCACCACCTCCGGCGAAGACAGGTTGCTCATCACCACCACGAATTCATCGCCACCGATGCGCGCGACCATGTCCTCGCCGCGGATGCAGGCACGGATGCGCTGCGCCACCGCCACCAGCAGGCCATCGCCCACGGCATGGCCGAGCGAATCATTGATGGCCTTGAAACCATCGAGGTCCATGAACAGCACCGCGAACGGTTTGCCATTGCGGCGTGCCACTTCCACCGCATGCTGGATGCGGTCGGACAGGAGCGCGCGGTTGGGCAAGCCGGTGAGCACGTCATGGGTGGCGAAATGCAGCAGCTTGTCATTGGTGCGCCCGACGATCTTCTTGAGGACTTCATTGCGCTGCACGCCGCTGACCACCAGCGCCAGCGCCATGGCCATGAAGGCGAGGAACACCAGTCCATTGACCAGGTGCTCGCGGCTGATGCCGTTGGCCACCACGCTCTGCGCCTGCGGCTCGATGAGCACGGCACGCAGCCCCGCTGCAGCCGAGGAGACCAGCCCGGCGCCCACCAGCAGAGCGGCCAGCACGCGCCGTGCCTGCTGCGAATTGAGTGACCCCGTCATGGGCTTGCGCCCGTTGCTGGCCGAGAACAGGGTGACGATGAATACCGCCACCACCTCCGACACCACCAGCGCCACGATCAGCAAGGGTGTGTGATACAGCAGTGGCGGCACCAGCGTCATGGATTTGAGCGCGATGTGGAAGGCGGCATTGAAGAGCGCGCCGATGGCCATCCCGCCGATCACCAGCCGGGTCGGATGAGGCCGCCGCATGCCCGTCAGGTGCATCAGGTAGAAGGCGCTGCCCAGGCACAGCAGCAGGGCCAGCACCACCATGCGCGCATCGAAGGCGATGGTGAAGGGCGCATCCAGCGAGGCCACGCTGAGCAGCATGGCGCCCCACACGCCCAGGCCGAACACCACCGCGCCCACCGAGAGCCACACGCGGCGATGCTGGGCTTCCTGCAGCACGATGCGCTCGGAGACCTCCAGCGCGGCGTACGCCGACAGGCTGGCCACCAGCAGGGCGAAGGCCAACAGCAGGAAATGAAAGGAAGCTGACATTGTCGAACCTGGGCTCGGGTGCGCACCTTCCTCGCGGGCGATCGCTGGGAGCCCGCAGGAAAGGACGCCTGCTCGGTATCGCGGCCGTTCCGTCCTGGCAGCTTGCGCGCTGGCAACGTGGCGCAGCGGGCCGCAGGACGTCAGTCGATCGCCGTTGCATGGCAACGGGTCGCCGCGTTCCATCCTGGAACGGAGGCCGGCACATCGCACCCGGCAAAAATCCATGCCGCAGTCACGACGCACACCGGCGCCATTCCAGGAACCTCAAAAAGTTACGTAACCAAAACGTACCACAGGGATGCTGCTGACTTCTTTGATTTGTTCGATTTGATTCAACCAGCGTGCTGCTTGTGTGACTGCCCGGCAAGATCCGGGTCGGTGATGCCCCTGAAAAGGCAGGTGCCAATTCTCTAACTAATTTCCATCCCCATGGGACGGGAAACATATCGGCTATTCATCCACCGGAAGACCGGTGCCCCTTTCGATGTCCCGCTATTCTAGCGCGCTTCGGGCCGGAAATACTGCGGCGCGCCAATGCTGGAACGCCGTGTCTCGTTGTCTCGCTGCGGACACAAGCCTTAAATAATTGTCGGCCGGGCACGCACACGAAAGGCATCTGGACCGACAATGCAGGCATCACAAGACCGGACTCTCCTTGCTCATTGCCAGCGATGGAGCCACCGGTTTCCAGATATTCCCCCCTCCCGGACGACGTACTCGAACTGGCCTGATGACCTGACATCTGCGCACCCATCCATGGGCCGGATGCAGCCAAACACGGGGCCAGGGAACGCACTGGAGACCTGCACGTGAACGCTTTCCCACCCGATGGAACTGCCCGCCGACATGGGTTCGGCGAGCTGGCGCATGGTGCGCCCAAAGCGCGATGGCGGGCCATTTCCGACCAGTGAGCATAAATCACGTTTGCTGCGTAACTCACCTCAGAGACAAACGTACCCCGGAAAGCGCTACCTCAAAGTACCTTCGAAATCATGGAAACCGCCAATCAAAAATTCGCAAAGCGCCTGCGCGCAGCGATGGAAAAAGCTGGATACGAACCCAAGCCCGCCGTTCTGGAACGGGAATTCAATCTGCGTTACTGGGGCAAGCCGATGACCTTGCATGGCGTTCGCCGCTGGCTGCTGGGCGAATCCATGCCCAAGCAGGACAAGCTGGAAACGCTGGCCGAATGGCTCATCGTCACTCCGCAGCACCTGCGCTTCGGCGAAGAGATCGGCAAGCGTATCGACAAGCGCCGCGCCCGCTGGGAAGAAGCCATCGGCTACCGCGAGCGCGAAGCCTTCGAAGCTTTCATCAACCTGCCCGCCCCCCAGCGCAAGATCGTCAAGGAAGTGATCTTCGCCTTCTCCCAGGTCGCTGCCCAAGCCGCCGAGAAAGCTCCCGCTGCGGCCAAGACCGCTACCACCACCCGTCGCCGTACGCGCACCTGAGACACGCTCCCGCCATGCTGGCTGCGTGATCCGCTGCAGCGAATTCCCCGGGATTTCTCCCTCCAGAATCACGATCCCGCTCCCCCCTGGGATCTTGCTTCCTTCGATTTCTGCTCACATCACCAGGTGCGTGCGAACCGGCACGAGGGCTGGCTGCCGCGCGCACGCAGCCTGTCAGCCTGTCAGCTTCCCGCTTGGCGGGAACAACTGTAGCAAATCATCCACGCAGCAGGCCATCAGCGGCCCACGCGTGCAGCGACGGCCACACAGTGGTCGACCTGCTCGGCGATGGCTTGCGGCACCGGACGGCGACCGTCCAGCACCTCATTGATCCAGGCCGCGGTAGCGCGGGCATCGTGGCCCTCGGGCAGGTCGGGCAAGTCTTCGGCCACGCTTTGCTTTTCGACCAGCACGGTGCGCGTGCCGCGGCTGAACCAGTCGATGCGCTGGGCGCGCCGCGCGTTGGCCACGGTCTCCCCTTCGGTGCCGCGCATGAGGAAGGCGTCACCGCGATCATGGGGTGCGGCGTGACTGAAGTAGTCGGTCAGCATCTCCAGGTATTCGGGATGGGTGTACGACGTCAGACGCAGTGCCGGCTGCGCAAACGGCTGCATGATCTTGACCAGGGTGTGGGTGGAATTGCGTACCCCCAGGATCGCCCGCATGCCCAGCAGGCGGGCGATGGCGGGTGCCAGTGCGGCGATGGGAATGAAGGCCGGCTGGCCGGCCGCCATCAGTGCCTCGGCCTGCGCTGCCGACCCGGCATGGGCCACGCCCAGTGCACTGAATATCTCGGCGCTGGTGACGCGCTGGGGATCGTGGGTGACACCGTGCATGAGCACCGGCACGCCGCGGCGGACCAGCAGCATGCACAGCAGCGGCGTCAGGTTGGCCATCTTGCGCGAGCCGTTGTAGCTGGGCAGCACCACCGGCGCATAGGGACCGGCCGGCGCATGCAGGGGCGTGAAGGAGGCCTCGGCCGCGGCCAGGAAGCCGGCGATCTCCTCGACCGACTCGCCCTTGATGCGCATGGCCAGCAGGATGCCGCCGAGTTCCAGATCACTCACGCGGCCATCGAGCATGGCCGCATACATCAGTTGCGCATCTTCGCGCGAAAGGCTGCGGGCACCGTCCTTGCCGCGTCCGATTTCCTTGATGAAACGGGCGGCAGCGAAGGGAGCCGCTGTGACGACGGCAGCGCTGGAGGCAGGCTCGACGGCCGCAGCCGGAGCAGGAATGTGGGCATCGTTTTGCATGGCCGAAGGGTACACCAAAACCGCCGCATGCCGCAGCCGGGGCGCTTGCCGGATGGCTTTCCGTTACAATGGCGCCTTTGCCGCGCGGCCTGTCCGGGCTATTTGGCGGCAGCTTCATTGAGTCCATCCCCATGTTAGTTCTCGGCGTCGAATCTTCCTGTGACGAAACCGGCCTTGCTCTGTATGACACCGAGCGCGGCCTGCTGGCGCATGCCCTGCATTCGCAGATTGCCATGCACCAGGAATATGGCGGCGTAGTCCCCGAGCTGGCCTCGCGCGACCACATTCGCCGCGCCATTCCGCTGCTGCAACAAACCCTGGCCGATGCGCAGGTGCAAGCCGCCGACATCGACGCCATCGCCTACACGCAAGGACCGGGTCTGGCCGGGGCGCTGCTGGTCGGCGCGTCAGTGGCCTGCGGACTGGGCCTGGCGCTGGACAAGCCGGTGCTGGGCATCCACCACCTGGAGGGCCACCTGCTCTCGCCGCTGCTGGCGAGCAAGCCGCCGCGCTTTCCCTTCATCGCCCTCCTGGTCTCGGGCGGGCATACGCAACTGATGCGGGTCGATGGCGTGGGCCGCTATGAACTGCTGGGCGAGACGCTGGACGATGCCGCCGGGGAAGCCTTCGACAAGTCGGCCAAGCTGCTGGGACTGGGCTATCCGGGTGGACCTGCGATCTCGCGCCTGGCCGAGTTCGGCGATCCGGCCGCCTATCAGTTGCCGCGTCCGATGCTGCACTCAAAGAACCTGGATTTCAGTTTCTCGGGATTGAAGACGGCGGTGCTGACCGTGGTCAAGCAGCACAGCGCCAATATCTGCGAACAGGACAAGGCCAACATCGCGCGCGGTTTCGTCGATGCCATCGTGGACGTGCTGGTGGCCAAGTGCATGACGGCCCTGAAACAGACCAACCTGAAGCGCCTGGTCATCGCCGGCGGTGTCGGTGCCAATGCGCAGCTGCGTGCGGCACTCAATGCTGCAGCGGCCAAGCGGCGTTATGAAGTGTTCTACCCGGAACTGCAATTCTGCACCGACAACGGTGCCATGATCGCTTTTGCCGGTGCCATGCGCCTGCGTGAGGAACCCGGTGCGGCACGCAAGGAATATGGTTTTGGCGTGCGTCCGCGCTGGCCGCTGGATGAGTTGCGGCCGCCGCAGGCAGCTCTGCCCACCTGATCGGTGCAACTTGAGGAGCGCTCGCACGAGCGAGGCTCCCGACTGACTTCTCCAACCTCAAGCGAAAGCGGCCAGCGGCGTAATCGCCCGGGCGATGGCCTTCCCCTCTGAAATTTGCGCCATGCGCAGGTCGTAGGCCGTCTGCAGATTCAGCCAGCCTTGCGCTTCGCTGCCAAAGTAGCGCTCCAGACGCAGGGCCGTATCAGCGCTCACACCACGCTGGCCTTTGACGATTTCACTCAGGCGCGAATACGGGACATGCAGTGCCAGTGCCACGGCACGCACGCTGACGCCCATGGGCTTGATGTAATCTTCGAGCAATACTTCGCCGGGATGAACCGGGCGCATTCCGTTTTTGTACATAATTCCACTCCCATACGTTCCAACTCAGACCAGCGTTGCCCTGCTCAATGCGGATCTTCAATCACGACATCGTAAGGTCCGTGCGGCCCCCATTTGAAGCTGAGGCGCCACTGGTCATTGATGCGAACATGCCAGGCCCCGCCATATTCCTTCATATCATTGCCCGGCGGCGCTTTCATGAAGTTCAGCGTAGGTGCCGCATCCAGTTGGGCCAACTTGCGTTCGGCAACGCTCTTGATATTGACGAAGCGACGACTCTTGCCCGTAGTGAACAGGGCTTCCGTATCAGGACAAGAGAAGGACTGGATTGACATCCCCAAATGTTATCCGTTAACCGGATAACGGTCAATCGGATGAATCGAACCAATCAACTCGTCATACCTGAGTACGTACAGCCACCACGCAAGTGCCGAAATGAAAACGATATAAACAAAAAGGGCCGCAATGCAAATTGCGGCCCTTCTTTTCATTCCTATCAGCAGGCTTACTTGGCCGCCTTCTTCTTGTCGCCAATCCGGCTTTCCTTGCCCGCCAGCAGGTTGCCGATGTTCTTGCGATGGCGATAGATCAGCAGGGCTGCCATGGCGACCACGGCCAACAGGATGCCATCGGTGGTCCCGAACAGCAGGCCGTAATAGAACGGCGCAAACAGTGCTGCCACCAGCGCTGCCAGCGAGGAATAACGGAAAGCGAAAGCCACCGCCAGCCAGGTCGCCAGCGTCGCCAGGCCCAGCCACGGATCCAGCGCCAGCAGGATGCCCAGCGCAGTAGCCACACCTTTACCGCCGACAAAGCGGAAGAACACCGGCCACAGGTGGCCCAGGAAGACGGCCAGCGTCACCAGCGCGATGCCGGTATCGTCCACGCCATAGTGCGGACCGAACTTCTGCGCCAGCCACACCGCCAGCCAGCCCTTGAAGCCATCACCCACCAAGGTGAGAGCCGCAGCCTTCTTGTTGCCGCTGCGCAGGACATTGGTCGCGCCCGGATTCTTGGAACCATAGGTGCGCGGATCGGACAGGCCGAACAGCTTGGACACCAGCACCGCAAAGGACAGTGAACCGATCAGGTAGGCCGCGATGGCAAAGAGGATGTTGTACATGAAGTGGGGCTTTCTGCTTGTTGCTTTCTGTTGTCTCTGTTATCGGGGAGCAGCGTTGGCGCGCGTCAAGTTGGGTCAAGTTTGAGCGCAACCGCTCATGCTGCATCGGCCAGCGCACACTGCACCGCCTTGGCCGGCAACACTTTCAGGATCACGGCCGGATCGATGCCGATCAGGAAACCGCGCCGTCCGCCGTTGATGTAAATCTTGTCCAGTTCGAGAATGGTCGACTCCACATAGACCGGCATGGTCTTGCGCGTGCCGAAGGGCGAGGTCCCGCCGATCAGGAAGCCAGAGTGGCGGTTGGCCACCTCCGGCTTGCACGGCTCGACCGACTTGCAGCCGATCTGGCGCGCCAGATTCTTGGTGGAGACCTTGCAGTCGCCATGCATGAGCACCAGGAGCGGCTTGGCGGCCTCGTCCTGCATCACCAGGGTCTTGATGACCACATGCTCCTCCACGCCCAGTTCGCGCGAGGACACCGAGGTGCCGCCGTGCTCCTCGTAGGCGTAGGGATGCTCGGTGAACGCCACGCCCTGCTTGCGCAGGAATTGCGTGGCCGGGGTTTCGGAGATGTGTTCTTTCTTGGCGCTCATCGGACTCTTCCTGACAGCACACTGAACGGCCACACAGGCCGGCCGGGCCGTCATGGGCGCACATTATGCCGCAAGATCAGCCGCGGGGGTGATGTGCGGCATGCAGTTGCTTCAAGCGTTCGCGCGCCACATGGGTATAGATCTGGGTCGTGGAAATGTCGGCATGGCCCAGCAGCAGCTGCACCACCCGCAGGTCGGCTCCATGGTTGAGCAGGTGGGTGGCGAAGGCATGGCGCAGCGTGTGCGGCGACAGGCGTACGGTAATACCGGCCTGCAGCGCGTATTTCTTGATGAGGGTCCAGAACATCTGGCGCGTCATCGGCCCGCCGCGCGCGGTGACGAAGAGCGCATCATCGATCTGCCCCTGCAGGATCTGGCTGCGCGCATCGGCCAGGTAACGCGCCATCCACGCACCGGCTTCCTCGCCGAACGGTACCAGGCGCGTCTTGCTGCCCTTGCCGGTCACACGCAGCACGCCTTCGTTCATGCCAACCTCGATGCTCTTCAGGGTCACCAGCTCCGATACCCGCAAGCCGCTGGCATACATCAGCTCGATCATGGCGCGGTCACGCAGGCCCAGCGGCGTGGAGACATCGGGCGCAGCCAGCAGCGCTTCCACCTGGCCCTCCGACATGGTCTTGGGCAAGCGCTGCGGCTGGCGTGCCGAGCGCAGCTTCAGGCAGGGATCGGCGGCCACGTGATGTTGGCGCAGCGCCAGCTGGAAGAAGCGTTTCAACACCGCCAGGCGGCGATTGGAGGAACTGGGCTTGGTCTCATCGTGGCGCGCCGCGAAGTAGGCGTTGAGGTCTTCGGCCCGCGTCTCGTAGAGCGCCTTGGCGCGCTCCTGGTAGAGCCAGTGGGCGTACAGGGTCATGTCGCGCCGGTAGGCTTCCAGCGTATTTTTGGACAGGCCATCTTCCAGCCACAGGCTGTCGCAGAATTCGTCGATGGCCTCACGGCTCACAGAGGGGGCTTCGATCTTTGGTGTGGTGCGTCCCATGCGTCTTCTTCAGTATCCGGCCACGCCTTCGTGGCGCAGCAGCCAGCGCTTGACCTCCAGGTGGAAGCCATCCTCGTCGTCATGATGCGAGAAGCCGCCCAGCCCGCCCGCTGCCGTCACCCGATGACAGGGGATCACCAGCGGATACCAGTTGGCCCCGCAAGCCTGCCCGACCGCGCGCGGTGCGGACTGGATGCGCTTGGCGACCTGGCCATAGGTCAGCACCTGGCCGCAGGGGATCCCGGCAATGGCTTGCCAGACACGCTGCTGGAAGACACTGCCCACGCTCAACAATGGCAATGCGAAACGAAAAGCCGGATCGGCCAGGTAACGCGTGATCTGCTGGACCGCCTGCGCGGCCACGGCATCGGTGGCGTCCTTCTCGGCGTAGTGCGGTGGCAGGTAGACCATCTCGACCAGGGCTCCGGCCCGGGTACGCACGCCCATGCCGCCGAAGGGCGTATGCACTACGGCGGAGAACAGGGCGGTCAATGGAGAATCTGCTGGGGTCATCGGGAGCCGTGGCATGGACCTGGGGCAGCTATTGTAAGCAATTCACGCGCGGGCTTGATACCATCAGGCAAAACTTGATGGAGACCCCGTGAGCACCGCCCCCTTGCACACCGAACCCGACCACCTCGTCATCACCGCCCCCACGCTCAAATCCGGCATGGTCTGGGTAGAGCAGTGCCTGGGCGTTTCCATGGCGCCCCGCATCGGCGGCCAGCATGTGCGGCTGGGAACGCACAATGCGCTGCTCTCGCTGGGCGAAGCTTTCTACCTGGAAGTCATCACCATCGACCCCAACGCCGATGCGCCCGAGCGGCCGCGCTGGTTCGGCATGGATCAACTGGGCAAGGATGCTGCCCCGCGCCTGGCGCACTGGGTGGCGCGCACCAGCGATATCGCCGCCGCGGTGGCGGCCAGCCCCGTTTCACCGGGCGTGATCGAACCCATGAGCCGGGGTGCGCTGGACTGGCTCATCACCATCGCCGCCGATGGGGCGCTGGCCTGCGAGGGCGTGATGCCGTCCCTGATCCAGTGGCTCAGCCAGCCGCACCCGGCCAGTGCCCTGCCCGACCGGGGATGCCGTTTGCAGCAATTGATCCTGGAACATCCCGCCGCACAGGAACTGCAGGCCGCATGGAAGGCCATCGGGCTGGCCGATGCGCGGATTGTCTTGAAGGAAGGAAAGCAGGCAAGCCTGCACGCTGTGGTGTCCACGCCACACGGGGAGCGTGTGCTGGGCTGACAGCTTCATGCCGGAGCTAAAAAATATAAACCGTATAAACGATTTATACGTGCCATCACCACCGCGCGGCACAAAGAAAAAAGGCGCATCCGCGGATGCGCCTTCAAAATACTCCAGATGCATTCCCGACCGTTTGAACGGTTTCAATCGAATGCACGTCTCCTCAGTTTCCCGGTATCGATACCGTTTGTTATGCACCACCCGCTTTGTATTCGGTGCTGCCTCGCCACGCCCGGACCGATGTGTCGGAAGGGTCGCCGCCAAGGCAAGTACATCAACAACTCACTAGAAAAACTTCTCTGCGAAACTCGATTGCCGGGACGGCAAATGCACGGTGCCGATTCAGCAAAGCCCGCACTTTAGCAGCACTTCGTGCCGTTTCAAAGCACTTTTTCAGGGCACAACCAACATACTTTTTGGCAACTTGACTGACATCTGATGAAATCGGCACCGGCCTGGTGCAAGCCGGGTGGCGGTGCCGATTTCATCGTCTCACGTGCTGGTTGCCGATCAGTTGTAGATCAGGTTCGGCAGCCACAGCGACAGCGCCGGCCAGTAGGTCACCAGCGCCAGGAAACCGAGCATGGTCAGCAGCCACGGCATGACCGCAATGGTCAGCTCGGTGATGCCCATCTTGGTGATGCCCGAGGCCACGTACAGGTTCAGGCCCACTGGCGGGTGGCACATGCCCACTTCCATGTTGACCACGATGAGGATGCCGAAGTGTACCGGGTCGATGCCCAGCTTCATCGCCACCGGGAACAGGATCGGCGCCAGGATCAGCACGATCGACGACGGCTCCATCACGTTACCGGCCAGCAGCAGCAGGATGTTGACTACCAGCAGGAAGGTGATCGGTCCCAGTCCCGAATCGGTGATCCACGCCGCCATCGTTTGCGGGATGTTTTCGCTGGTCACCAGGAAGGAGAACAGCACCGCATTGGTGATGATGTAGAGCAGCATGGCCGACATCGACGCCGAATCCAGCAGCACCTTGGGCACTTGCTTCAGGCTCAGGTCCTTGTAGACGAAGACGGCGATGAAGAAGGCATACACCGCCGCCATGGCTGCGGCTTCGGTGGGCGTGAAGACACCGGAGTAGATCCCGCCCATGACGATGACGATCAGGAACAGGCCCCAGCCGCTCTTGCGGAAGGCCGCCAGACGCTCAGCCCAGGTTGCCTTCTTCAAACGCGGGTAGTTGTTCTTGCGCGCCAGGAACCAGGTGGTCAGGCCCAACAGGAAGGCCAGCAGCAAACCCGGCACCACGCCCGCCATGAACAGCTTGCCCACCGACGTATTGGTGGAGACCGAATACATCACCATCACGATGGAAGGCGGGATCAGGATGCCCAGTGCCCCGGAGGTCGTGATCACACCCGCGCCGAAGCGGTTCGGGAAACCCTGCTTGACCATCGCCGGCAGGATGATGGAACCGATGGCCACCACGGTGGCCGGCGAGGACCCCGAGACCGCCGCAAACAGCGCGCAGGCCAGCACCCCGGCCAGCGCCAGGCCGCCATGCCAGTGGCCGACCATGGAGGTGGCGAAGTTGATCATGCGCCGCGCCACACCGCCATGGGTCAAGAAGTTGCCGGCCAGGATGAAGAACGGGATCGCCATGATCTCGAACTTCTCGATGCCCGTGAACAGCTTCAGCGCCACCGACTGGATCGGCACTTCGGTCATCGTGAACAGGAAAGTCAGGACAGTCAGGCCCAGCGAGATCGAGATGGGCATCCCGGTCAGCATCAGCCCGAACAGCAAGACGAAAATGATCAGTGCATTCATGCTTTACCTCCGCTGGTTTCTTCGTCCAGACCTTCCACGTGGGCATGGTCATGCTTGGGCAATTCGCCGGTCCGGTGGAAATTCCACGCGACCTGGAGGAAACGGAAGCACATCAGGTAAGACCCCAGCGGCACGGCCAGGTAGACGATCCACATCGGCAGTTCCAGCACTTCGGAGGTGCTGTCGTGCTGTGCGATGTCGTAGACGAACTCGGCACCGAAAGTCCCGACGATGCCGGTAAAGAGCGCGCCGGCAAACAGGCCGAAGAGCACGAACTTGTTGCGCCACGGCGTGTTCATGCGGTTGATGAGCACATCGACGCCGACGTGGATGCCGGTGCGCACGCCGTAAGCGGCGCCGAACTTGGCCATCCACACGAACATGAAGATGCACAGCTCCTGGGCCCAGCTCATGTTGATCTGGATGAGCTGGTCCTGCAGCCAGGGAATATCCAGGCCCGAGGCGTAGCGGTGTACCACCGCCACGAAAATGATGAAGGTGGCCGCGGCCATGAGGAACGCGATCAGCCACTCTTCCAGGTGGTCGAGTAACTTCATGAAGTCTCCTTGCGCCAGCAGGCCGATACCATCGTGGTATCAGCCCATGACATTGCTTGTTAGGATTGTTCTTCTCTGCAATGCGCCCGCTTCATTGCGAAGGCGGGCGCCCGTTGAAGCAACGGGATTTACTTCTGGCCCAGTGCCGCCGATTCCTTGTTGACGGCGTCGATGAGCTCCTTGCCGATGCGGCTTGCCATCTGCTGCTGTACCGGCAGCAGAGCCTTGCGCCACTCCGCCTTCTGGGCATCGGTCAGGCGGTAGACGGTGGTCTTGCCGGTCTTTTCGACGGCGGCCAGAGCCGCATCGTTTTCCTGCTGGGCGATGGCGTTGGCGTACTTGGTGGCATCCTTCATGGCGCCCTCGAGCTGGGTGCGCACGTCGGACGGCAGGCCGTCCCAGAACTTCTTGTTGACGATCACCGCATAGCCCAGGTAGCCGTGGTTGGAGACGGTGACGTGCTTCTGCACTTCATGCATCTTCTGGGTGTACAGGTTCGAAGGCGGATTCTCGGTGCCATCGACCACGCCGGTCTGCAGCGCCTGGTAGACCTCGGAGAAGGCCAGCACCTGCGGGTTGGCACCCAGTGCGCGCATCTGGGCATCGAGCACCTTGGAGGACTGGATGCGCATCTTCAGGCCACGGAAGTCCGACGGCTGATGCAGCGGCTTGTTGGCCGACATCACCTTGAAACCGTTGTCCCAGTAGGCCAGGCCGGTAATGCCCTTGGGCTCCAGCTTCTTGAACAAATCCTTGCCGATCGGGCCTTCGGTCACCCGGTACAGCACGTCCTTGCTGGGGAAGATGTAAGGCAGGTCGAACACCTCGAACTCCTTCACGCCCAGCGGACCGAACTTGGCCAGCGACGGGGCCAGCATCTGCACGGCACCCAGTTGCAGGGCTTCCAGTTCTTCCTTGTCCTTGTACAGGGTGCTGTTGGGATAGACCTCGACCTTCACGCGACCCTTGGTGGCCTTCTCGGCCAGTTCCTTGAAACGCTCGGCGGCCTTGCCCTTGGGCGTGTCGTTGGCCACCACGTGGCTGAACTTGATGATGATGGGCTGTTGCGCGAAGGCGCTGGCAACCAGGCCGGCATTGACGACAGTCGCCGCAGCCAGCGCAAAGACGATGGACTTCAGTTTCACGCTTGTCTCCCCAATGAGATGGAAATGATTTAGTTAGTATTATTTTTGAACTAAGGCCGGTCTTGGCGGGGACCGGATTGTGCTGGCGAATTTTGCGCGGCCTCACCAAACGGGGGCAAGTGTGGAAAACCACAATGCCCCCGCAGCCCCCTTCCCGCCGCGCGGGAAGCTGGCGCAAGCCTTTGGGCGCAGCTACACTGGCGGCGTCATGAAAACCGTCCCGCCGCCCCCGATCGCTCCCCAGCCCGATGCCGCCTCGCAGCTGCAGGCCTCGGGCCGCAAGACCACCATGCGCTGGCTGATTCCCTTCCTGCTGGTGTGCCTGTTCCTGGCCACGCTGATCTGGCTGCCGCGCCAGGCCCAGCAGATGGAAGCCAGCGAACGGCTGGAGCAACTGATCGCCGATTCGCTCTGGGTGGAACAGGCGATCCGCTTCCAGTTGAGCCGCGATGACGAAAGCATGCGCATCATCGGCCGCGAGATCATCAGCGGCCGCCTGCACCAGGACCATTTCCGCAGCCGCTTGAATGCCCTGCTGCGCAACAACCGCGAGTTCTATCGCGTGACCTGGTTCAATGCGGAGGGCCATCCGGTGGCCTCCACCGACGACCTTCCGATCAGCCGCAAGGATCTCTCGCAACCCTCGCTGATGACGGCAGAACGCGCGCGCCAACTGCGCCGTCCGCTCTACAGCCCGCCGGCCATCCCGCCCGGCATCGCCGAGCCGATGCTGATGGATTATCACGTGCCCCTGTTCCATGACAATCACTACATCGGCAGCCTGGTGGCCAGCTATGCGGTGGCGCGCATCCTCAACGAGATGGTGCCGTGGTGGTTTGCCCAGGACAATGAGATCTCGCTCACCGATACCGATGACAACGTGGTGGCGCGCCGTACCTCGGGCGGGCCGGGCCTGAATGTCTACACCCATCGCCGCGAACTGGAGCTGCCGGGCTTGACGCTGGTGCTGCATACCAACAGCACCAAGAGCGCGCCCAAGCTGCTGCCCAACCTGCTGGTGGGCTCGGTGATCGTGCTCTCGCTGGGCCTGCTGTGGAGCCTGTGGGCGCTGTGGCGCGACATCAACCGGCGCACCAAGGCCGAGAAGGCCCTGCTCAATGAAGCCGTGTTCCGCGCCGCGATGGAAAACTCGCTGGTCACCGGCATGCGTGCACGTGACCTGCAGGGCCGCATCACCTACGTCAATCCGGCCTTCTGCAAGATGGTCGGGTACGCCGCGCAGGAACTGGTGGGCCGGATCCCGCCCATGCCCTACTGGGCGCCGGAAGCCATGGATGAATACCAGGAGCGCTTCTCCAACGTGCTGGCCGGACGCGTCACCCCGCAGTTCGAGACCATCTTCCAGCGCCGCGACGGCGAACGCTTCCCGGTGCTGATCTTCGAATCGCCGCTGGTGGACCAGGATGGCAAGCAGACCGGGTGGATGGGTTCCATCCTCGACATTTCCGAACGCAAGCGCGCCGAAGACCTCAACCGCACCCAGGAAGAAAAACTGCAGGCCAGCGCCCGCCTGGCCAGCATGGGCGAGATCGCCTCGACCCTGGCGCACGAGCTGAACCAGCCGCTGGCGGCCATCTCCAGCTATACCACCGGGGCGCTGAACATGATGCAGCAGGGCCAGGCCGATCCCAAGGCGCTGCAGCCGGCGCTGGAAAAGATCCACACCCAGGCCCAGCGCGCCGGCCACGTGATCCGCAGCGTGCACCAGTTCGTCAAGAAGCGCGAACCGGCGCGCCAGCGGCTGCAGATCCGGCAGCTGGTGGACAACGTGGCCCCGCTCATCGAACTGCAGGCGCAGCAGTTTTTCGTGGTGCTGCAATGGCAGGTACCCAAGTCGCTGCCACCGGTGCTGGGCGACCAGGTGCTGCTGGAGCAGGTGATCCTGAACCTGACCCGCAACGGCATCCAGGCCATGGCCGCCGTGCCCTCCGCGCGCCGCATCCTGCGGGTGACCGCCGAGCTGGTCCGCAACGACGATGGTGCAGAATCGGTCACGGTTTCGGTGATCGACCAGGGGCACGGGATTGCCGAGGAAGTGGCGGCGCGCCTGTTTTCTCCCTTCTTCTCGACCAAGGCCGAGGGCATGGGCATGGGCTTGAACATCTGCCGCACCACCATCGAATTCCACGGCGGCACGCTCACTTACACCGATAACCCGGCAGGCGGTACAATCTTCCGGTTTTCGCTGCCCGCCCAAAGCGGGCAGCCACAATAACGAGACGCCCCTCCCACACTGGATTCCCGCCCCGCATACCGATGCTGCACATAGTCGACGACGAAGAAATCATCCGCGATTCGCTGACCTGGCTGGCGCGCTCGCGCAACATCGCCGCCATCGGCTATGAAAGTGGCGCCGCCGTGCTGGGCGCGCTGGCCCATGCCACGGGCATCGATGCCGAAGGCGAGTGCCTGCTGCTGGATGTGCGCATGCCCGGCACCAGCGGCGTGGCGCTGTTCAATGAACTCAAGACCAAGGGCCTGCTGCACCGGCGTCCGGTGATCTTCCTCACCGGTCACGGTGATGTACCGATGGCGGTGGACATGTTGAAGAACGGTGCCTTCGATTTCTTCGAGAAGCCCTTCAACGACAACCAGCTGATGGACCGCGTGCTGGAAGCACTGGAGGTCTCGCGTGCGGGCGGTGCCGAGGATGCCGTGCAGAGCCGCCTGGCGGCGCTCTCCGCGCGCGAGCGCGAAGTGCTGGACCTGATCCTGGCCGGCAAGATGAACAAGGTCATCGCCGATGAACTGGGCATCAGCATGCGCACCGTGGAAGTCCATCGCGCCCACATCTTCGACAAGATGAACGTCAAGACTGCCGTCGAACTGGCGCGCCTGCTGAAGTAAGCACGTGGAGATCCTCAACCTCCTGCTGCCGGACTTCAGCCTCATTGCGCTGGGCCTGCTGATCCATCGCATTTCCAACTGGGGCGAAGAATTCTGGGCCGGCATGGAAAAGCTGGTCTATTTCATCCTCTTCCCTGCGCTGCTGTTCTATTCGACGGCGCGCCTGAAGGTCGATCTCTCGGTCACCGGCGGCATGGTGCAGACGGGCGTTGCGGCACTGCTGGTGGGCATCGCGCTGACCTGGCTGGGCAAACCCTTGCTGCGCGCCACGCCCATGACCTATGAGTCGGGCATGCAATGCGCCTTTCGCTTCAATTCCTATATCGCCCTGGCACTGGCTACCCGCATGGCGGGCGAAGAAGGTGCCGGCCTGATGGCCATCCTGCTGGGCTTTGGCGTCCCCCTGTGCAATATCGCGGCCGTCCATGCGCTGGCGGCAAAAAATAGCAACCTGCTGCGCGAGCTGGCCCGCAACCCCTTGCTGGTGGCCACTGCTGGCGGGTTGACGTTTTCTGCACTGGGGCTGCAGTTGCCGGAAGTGGCCAGCGTGGTGCTCTCGCGCCTGGGCGCGGCCTCCATTGCGCTGGGCCTGCTGATGGTCGGGGCCGGACTGCGCTTGTCGGGCTTGAAAGAGAGCAAGCCGGTGGTGGCCTGGTTCATCGTCATCAAGCTCGTTGCGGTGCCGCTGGCCGCTTACCTGATCGGCATGCTGCTGCAACTGCCACCGCTGCAGTGGCGCATCGTGGTGCTGTTCTGCAGCTTGCCCACGGCTTCCAGCGCCTACATCCTGGCTGCGCGCATGGGTGGCAACGGGCCCTTCACGGCCTTCCTCATTTCATTCGGGACCCTGCTCTCGGCATTGACCATCCCGCTCTGGCTGGCGCTGGTGCATTGATCACGACGCACCAGGCCAGCCCTGCAGCTCAGCGGCTCAGCGCACCGGCTGCACCACGATGCGGTGCTCGGTGACTTTCTCGATGGCCCCGCGTGAATACAGCAGCGGGAAATACTCACCCTTCAACCACTTGGCGGCCAGGTCGCGATAGTGCGGACTGTCGGGGTCACCCGACTGGCCCGGGGCATTGACGGCCCAGGAATTGTCCCAGCGGCCCACATCCACCACCACGCGGAAGGAGGGTCCGTTGGTCTGGCGAAAATCATTGACGCGATAGGTCGACTGGTTGGGCGTATAAGCACCGCCGTGCTTGGGCATGGGGCCGACGTTGAGCTTCTTGCGGGTCGCCTCATCCACCACGTCGGCCAAGGGATGCGCCATCAGGTTGTGGTGCAGCTTGCCCCATTGCCACTGCGACGGATCAGCGCCTTGCAGTTTGACCAGTTCGGCCCAGGCAGCACCGAGGCTGGAGAGCAGCACCTGATCGCGCCGGGTGCGTGCCTGCGCAGCATCGGCGCCGAAGGCGGGTACCGGATTTTCCAGCGTATCGAGCAGCACTGCCGTATCGGGAGCCCCCATGGCATCGGCAGCGGCCTTGGGCAGCACGGCTTCCTTGAAGGCCTTGCCGAGATGGCGCGAGAGCCAGACTTCGTACAGCGCCGGCTGGGCCGACTCGCTGCGTTCGACATAATCCCACTGGCCCAGCATGGCCAGCGCAGCACCGGTGTTGGCGTCATCCGAGGACAAGGGCTTGAGCAAGGCGGCCAGGCGGCGTGCGGGGATGGCCAGGTCATCGTTCTGCAGCCGCATGGAATCCTGCAGCGAGACTTTGGGCAAGCTGCCCAGCACTTCGCTGATGCGGGTGAAGCGCGAGTTGTTGGTCCACTCGAAACCGAGCTTGCGCTCCCGGTAAGGGTAATCGGCAGGAAGATTCATCTGGTTCGCGGAGGCAAACCAGCCCTGCGCCGGATTGTAGGACGAGGGCAGCTGGTCGCCGCGCCAGAAGCCGGACCATTCATATCGCCCGTCACCGGGCACCGGCAACAGCCCGTCCCAGTTGGGCCGCTTCGGTGCCAGCCCGCCCGGCACCCAGCCGATGTTGCCCTTGGTGTCGGCATAGACCTGGTTCTCGGTCGGCGCGCCCCAGTTCAGCATGGATTGCTTGAAGTCCCTGAAATTGCGCGTGCGCATGTAGGCGATGCTGCCGAAGTAAGGCGACATGCCCGGCTCCAGCCAGCCCGACCGTACCGCGTAGGCCAGGTGTTTAGCCTGATCGACATGGATCACCGGACCATGGCGCGTGAAACTCAGATCGGCCACGGCGGGCGCGCCGTTCTTGATGCGCACCGGTTCATGCAGCACGCGCATCGATTCCCACTGGCCCTGATAGCGGTATTGCTGCGGATTGTCGGGATTGAGCTGGTAGACGTAGAGGTCTTCCTGGTCGATGTTGAAGATGGTCAAGCCGAAGGCGATGCTGCCGTTGTGGCCGATGGAAATGCCCGGCAGCGCCGGTTCGCCGGCACCGATGACGTTCATCCCTGGTGCGCTCAGGTGCGCAATGTAGCGCAGCGACGGCGCCGAATAAGCGCGATGCGGATCGTTGGCCATGATGGCGCGGCCGGTGGCCGATTTCGACGGGGCAATGACCCAGTTGTTGCTGCCCTCCATGGTCTCTTCCGGATTGGCGGCCGGATCGATGCGCACCAGCTGGGGGTCGCCTGCAGTGGTAGCGGCGTTCAGGCTCTCTTTGGTAATCCGCACGCCCTGTGTGGCCAGCGTGAAGACCTGCAGCAGGTCCTTCGGCAGGCAGAGGTCCAGGCCCTCGGGCATCCCGGCGGTCCAGGGCGGCGTCAGGCCGGAGCGGATTTCATCGGATTTCAGGTCGGCCGCGCACGCCACCTTGGCGCGCGCCACTTCGCTTTGCAGGTTGCGTGTGAGACCGTGACTGCGGATGCGCACCACATCCTCAGCCTGCCATTTGGCGGGGAGATAGCCCAGCTGGCGGAATTCATAAGGCAGTTTTTCCTGATGCAGGGAGACGTAATCGATATAGGCATTGATGCCCTCCACGAACGCCTGCGCCACGCTTTCCGCACCGGAACCATAGGCGGCCCATTCGCGCCGCATGTCGCCACGGTAGAGGAACAGCCGGGTCGCACGATCCTGGGCCAGGTAAGCGGGACCGAACACTTCGGAGAGCTGGCCCAGTCCGCGCCGGCGCCACAGGTCGATCTGGAACAGGCGGTCACGCGCGGCATTGAAGCCCTGCATGAAGAAGGCATCGCGCTCGCTGGCGGCATAGATGTGGGGCACGCCCCAGCGGTCGATGAGGATCTCGGCGCGCTGCTGCAGGCCGGGGATGGCGATCTTTTCGCTCGATGCGGGCTGGGCACTGGCCGCCAGCGGCAGGCTCGCGGCCAGTGCGGCTGCCAGCAGGGCGCGGGTCAGTCTGGGCATGGGTGTCTCCTCCTTGTTGGGAGGGGTCACTCTACTCCATCTGCTCCCGCGACTCCATGGACTCCATGACGGGCCAGCGCCCAGGCCACATGCTCGGCCACCAGCGCTGACGGATGATCCAGGCGCCCCTGCAAGGCCGCCACGATGGCGGCATCGCCCCGGTGTGAGGGGGTATCGGCGGCATTGCCCAGCCCGACGGCCAGGTTGCGCAGCCAGCGTTCATGGCCGATGCGGCGGATCGCGCTGCCTTCGGTGTTCTTCAGGAAGACCTCTTCACTCCAGCCGAACAGCTCGACCAGGCTCGCGCTGTCGAGGCCATGGCGCGGATCGAAGTCCGGCAGGCTGGCACGCTGGGCGAACTTGTTCCACGGGCAGTAAAGCTGGCAGTCGTCGCAGCCATAGATGCGGTTGCCGATCAGCGGGCGCAGGTCTTCCGGGATGCTGCCCTTGAGCTCGATGGTGAGATAGGAAATGCAGCGTCGCGCATCCAGTTCATAAGGGGCAACGATGGCCCCGGTCGGGCAGGCCGTGATGCAGGCGCTGCACTGGCCACAGTGCGAGCTGACCGGGTCGTCCACCGGCAGCGGCAGGTCGGTCAGCATCTCGCCCAGGAAGAACATCGAGCCAGCCTCACGATGCAGCAGCAGCGTATGCTTGCCGCGCCAGCCCAGTCCGGCCTTTTCAGCCAGGGCCACTTCCATGACCGGGGCCGAATCAGTGAAGACGCGGTAGCCGAAGGCGCCAATGCGGCCTTCGATGCGGGTGGCCAGCTGCTGCAGGCGGGCGCGCAGGACCTTGTGGTAATCGCGTCCGCGCGCATAGATCGAGACCTGGGCGGCGGCCGGATCGGCGCTGCGCGCCTCTTCGCGGGCGCGCCAGTCGGGCTGGTCGGGCTGATCCGGGTCAGCGGCGGCCGGCAGGTAGGGCATGCGCACGCTCACCACGCGCACCGTGCCGGGCACCAGTTCGGCCGGCCGTGCCCGTTTCAGGCCGTGGCTTGCCATATAATCCATCTCGCCGTGGTAACCCTTGTCCAGCCAGGCCTGGAAGCCCGCCTCGCGGTGCGACAGGTCGACATCGGCGATGCGCACCTCGGCAAACCCCAGTTCCCGGCCCCAGGCCTTGATGGCGGCCGCCAGCGCCGCGAGACCGGCGGGATCGGCGATGGCAGTGCTCCCGGCCGGATCGGCTGGCGTGGGGTGAATGGACATGAACGCTTGAACCTTCAGACTAGAACCTTGTAACGAACCATCCCGGATGACCCAGAACAGCATGAGCATGCAGCGACTCCACCTCCACCTGCCCGACGAAGCCGCCACCGCCCGCCTGGGCGCCGACCTGGCGCAGGTGCTGGCTCCCGGCCTGGCGATCTACCTGCATGGCGACCTCGGGGCCGGCAAAACCGCGCTCACCCGCGCCCTGCTGCATGCGGCGGGCTACCAGGGGCGAGTCAAGAGCCCGACTTACACGCTGGCGGAGCCTTATGAAGTTTCCTTCGCAGGCCGCATGGTAACAGTCATCCACTTCGATCTGTACCGCATGGCCAGCCCGGAAGAATTCCTCGATGCCGGTTTTCGTGAACATTTCAACGAAAACTCCGTCTGTATCGTCGAATGGCCTGAAAAGGGCGATCCGGTGTTGCCGCCACCGGACATACACGTCAACCTGTCGCTTGCAGGGGACGGTCGTGATGTAGAATTGCGTGCGTTGTCCGACAAGGGTCATCAATGCCTCGCTCGACTGAAATTCGCTCCCAACCTGTGAAGTCCAAAACCCGCCGCACCATCATCAAAGCCGGCGGCGCGCTGTTCGTCTCCGTCGTCACTCCCCTGCCCGCCCTGGCTTCGCAAATCCTGGCCGTGCGTGTCTGGCCGTCCGAGGACTACACCCGCGTCACGCTGGAAAACGACAGCGACCTCAAGGTCACCCACTTCGTGGTCAAGAACCCGGAGCGCCTGGTGGTGGACATCGAGGGCATCGACCTCAATAGCACCCTGAAGGACCTGGTCGCCAAGATCCAGCCCAACGATCCCTACATCAAGCAGGTGCGCGTGGGCCAGAACCGGCCCAGCGTCGTGCGCCTGGTGTTTGATCTCAAGGATGAGATCAAGCCGCAGGTCTTCACCCTGGCCCCAGTGGGCGAATACAAATACCGCTTCGTCATCGACCTGTACCCGGCCGCGCCGCAGGATCCGATCGCCGCCCTCATCCAGAAGGGCGAGTGGAACAAGGAAAACCCGGCCACCCCGCCGCTGGCGCAGGCCCCGGTCGCTCCGCCCAAACCCGATCCGGCCCCGCTGGCCGAGATCAAGCCGCAGCCGGAAGACAAGACCGAGCGCAACCCCAAGGTGGTGCCGGACGAACCGCGCATGCAGCTGACCCGCATGATCACCATCGCGCTGGACCCCGGTCACGGCGGCGAAGACCCGGGCGCCACCGGCGCGCGCGGCAACCGCGAGAAGGATGTGGTGCTGTCCATCGCCAAGCGCCTCAAACGCAAGATCGAGCAATACCCCAACATGCGCGTCATGCTCACCCGTGACGCCGACTTCTTCGTCCCCCTGGGCCAGCGCGTGGTCAAGGCGCGCAAGGTGCAGGCCGACCTGTTCGTGTCGATCCATGCGGATGCCTTCGTGCAGCCGACCGCACGCGGCTCCTCGGTGTTCGCCCTGTCGGAAAAGGGCGCCAGCTCCACCGCCGCACGCTGGCTGGCCAACAAGGAAAACTCGGCCGACCTGATCGGCGGGGTCAACATCAAGACCCATGACCGCCAGCTGGCCAGCGTCCTGCTGGACCTGTCGACCACGGCGCAGATCAACGACAGCCTGCGCGTGGGCAATGCGGTGCTGAAGGAAATCGGTGGCATCAACAAGCTGCACAAGGGCGCGGTGGAGCAGGCCGGCTTTGCCGTGTTGAAGGCGCCGGACATCCCCAGCATCCTGATCGAGACCGCCTTCATCTCCAATCCGGAAGAAGAAGCCAAGCTCACCGACGAGCGCTACCAGGAGCAGATGGCCGATGCCATCCTGACCGGCATCCGCAATTACTTCGCCAAGAACCCGCCGCTGGCCAAGAATCGCCTGACCTGAAACGCGGCCCTGCCCTGGCCGACGGACAACAAAAAACCCGGTACTGCTGTCGCAGGCCGGTTTTTTTGTCGGGTGCGTCCCGCGCGGGACGCGCAGGTCAGGCGTTGCTGACCTTGCGCTTGCTGCGCAGCTTGCGCCACACCTGCCACAGCGCGCCCAGCACGATGGGGATCACGGCACCGACCAGGCCGATCAGGACCAGGGTATTGAGGTTCTCCCGCACCAGCGGGATATTGCCGAACAGGTAGCCCAGCACCACCAGGCCGACTACCCAGAGGAAGGCGCCCAGCACGTTGAACAGCTGGAAGCGGGCGAAACTCATGGCCGACACGCCGGCGATGAAGGGCGCAAAGGTGCGCACGATGGGGGTGAAGCGGGCGATCACGATGGTCTTGCCACCGTGTTTCTCGTAGAAGCTGTGGGTCTTGCGCAGGGCTTCGGGATTGAGCCAGCGGTAGTTGTGGGTGTAGACACGCTGTCCGACCCAGCCGCCGATCCAGTAATTGAGGGTGTTGCCGGCCACCGCCGCCACCACCAGCAGGCCCATCAGCAACCAGATGTCCATGGCACCCATGGCACAGAAGGCGCCGGCGATGAACAGCAGCGAATCCCCCGGCAGGAAAGGCAGGACCACCAGCCCCGTTTCACAGAAAACGATCAGGAACAACACCGCATAGATGAGCGTGCCGTACTGCTCGATCAGGACACCCAGGTATTTGTCCACGTGCACCAGCACGTCCAGCAACTGCAGATAATCCATAAAGCCCAATCGTTGGTGATTCATCAAGGCCGGGGCTTCCCATCGCCGCACGGCCGGATATTTCCCATGTGCAATGCCGGTCAGGAAACATCGTGCAGGCAACGCTCGCTTGCGCACCTGCGCAGGCATCATACAACACTCACCCCCGCCGGACTCAAGAAGCCTTGCGGACGGTCGATAAAATCCTCGGGAGAAACATGCTGCGCCGGGATCCTCACACAAGCTCGCAAGCCTGTTGCTGCGGGCCCGTAGGGGATGCACCAGAACGCACAACCGAAAGGATTTGGCATATGATCAAAGTCAGGTTCATTCAGTCTTCCCGTGCCAGATATGCATGATGAGGCAGGTCATGCGCCTTCCCGGGCCGGGGCTGCACGCCGCAAGGCAGGCAATCCGGCGGTTCTGGGGCTGGCAACAGGGAAGCAACCGGGAAGAAACGGGGAACCCGGGCAATCGCAACTCCGCACTGCATGAGGCAAGACGCGCCAGGCGTCATTACCGGCCAGAGGGGGCGCTGTATGGGGAGCCAGGAGTCATTCGTGGGCCAGTTCGATCACTCGTCGCAGCCGCACGGGGTGCAGGGAGATTTCCAGCGCCTGCGCGAGGAGGAACGCGAGGCGCTGCTGGGCGCCTTGTGGCGTTCCATGGCCATCCTCGAATTCGCCGCCGACGGCACCATCCTCGATGCCAACGACAATTTCCTTGCCATGCTGGGCTACCAGCGCCCGGAAGTCGTGGGCCAGCATCACCGCATGCTGTGTGACCCGATGTATGTCGAGACCGAGGATTACCAGCGTTTCTGGCAGCACCTGCGCCAGGGCGAGGTGATCTCCGGCACCCTGCAGCGGCGCCGCGTGGATGGCACCATCGTCTGGCTGGAAGCGATCTGCAGCCCCATCCTCGATGCCGCTGGCCAGTTGCAGAAGGTGATTTCGGTAGCCGCAGACATCAGCTCCCATATCGACGATTCGCGCCACAGCAACAATGTGCTGAGCGCCCTGAACCGCTCGCTCGGGGTGGTCGAACTCTCGCCCGACGGCAAGATCCTGGCGGCCAACCGCAATTACCTCAAGACCATGGAATACATCGCCGAGGACCTGATCGGCCAGCCGCACAGCACCCTGTGCTCGGACGATTACGCCGATAGCGAGCAATACGCGGCCTTCTGGCGCGATGTCTGCAATGGCCGCTTCTTCTCGGGACGCTTCCCGCGCCGTACCCGCAGCGGCCGCACCATCTGGTGGGAAGCCACCTACTCGCCCCTGCTCAACCAGCAAGGGAAAGCCGAGCGGGTAATCTGCATCGGCAATGACGTCACTTACCGCGTCACCCGCGAGAAGAGCGACCGCGAACACCTGCACCTGCTCTCGCTGGGCATCAACGAGACCGACAACGCGGTGCTCATCACCGATGAGCAGAACCGCATCGTCTTCCACAACACCGGTTTCACCCGCATGCTGGGCTTCCAGAGCCAGCAGTCCATCGGCAAGCTGCCGCGCGAACTGTTTGCCAGCCACCCTACCTTCGTCAAGTCGATCGAGCGCTGCCATGGCGAACTGCTGCAGGGACACAGCTTCCACACCGAGGAACTGATCTACGACCTGCACGAGCAGCCGGTGTGGATTTCGGCGGTGGTCAATCCCATCATGGACCCCACCGGAAAGCTCATCAATGCGGTCTGCGTGATGACCGACATCACCAACACCAAGGTCCACGAGGTATTGCAGTACCGGGTGCTCAATGCCATGGCGCGCGACTCGTCGCTGGGCGAGCAGATGAACCTGCTGTGCGAAGAAGTGGAGCGGGTTGCGCCCGAGGTGATTGCCTCGGTCCTGCGCGTGGACGAACAGGGCCGGCTGCACACCCTGGCCGCGCCCAGCCTGCCGGAAGCCTACACGCGCGCCATCGAGGGCATACAGATCGGCCCGCTGGTAGGCTCCTGCGGCAGCGCCGCCTATACCGGCCAGAGCGTGGTCTCGGAGGACATCGCCACCGATCCGCATTGGGCCGACTACAAGGAACTGGCCTTGAGCCACGGCCTGCATGCCTGCTGGTCGACCCCGATCAAGTCGGCCGACGGCAAGGTCATCGGCACCTTCGGTTTCTACTATCGCCAGCCGCGCCCGCCCAGCGCCTTCCACCACCTGCTGGTCGATGCCGGCCTGCACCTGTGCGCGCTGGCCATCGAGCGTGAAGCCTCGCGCGCGCGCATTCATCAACTGGCCTTCTATGATTCGCTGACCGGCCTGCCCAATCGCAGCCTGCTGCTGGTGCAGGCCGGGCAGGCCATTGCGGCGGCCGAGCGCAATCGCAACACGGTGGCGGTGATGTTCATCGACCTGGATCGCTTCAAGCAGGTCAACGATTCGCTGGGCCACCAGGCCGGTGACGAATTGCTGCGCACGGTGGCCACGCGGCTGCAGTCACAGGCCCGCCGTTCGGACATCGTGGGCCGGCTCTCGGGCGACGAATTCGTGGTGGTGCTGACCCAATACGACACCGGACACCTGGGCGAAGTCGTCAAGCGCATCCAGGAACGCCTGGCCATGCCCTGCCACATCAACGGCACGCCGCTGAATCCGTCGGCCAGCATCGGTGTGGCCATCTTCCCGGACAACGGCCACGACATCGAGACCCTGCTGCATCGTGCCGACATCGCCATGTACCAGGCCAAGGCAGTCAACCGGGGGCGTTTCAGCTTCTTCAGCGAGGAGATGAACAGCCTCGCCCAGGAACGCCTGGCCCTGGAAAGCGCGCTGCGCGACGCCTTGCGGGGCGGCAGTTTCGAGCTGCATTTCCAGCCGCAGATCAACCTGCACGACCACAGCCTGCATGGCGTGGAAGCGCTGGCTCGCTGGCGCGATCCGCAGATGGGGCAGATCTCGCCGGGCCGCTTCATCCCGATTGCCGAGGAATGCGGCCTGATCGGCGAACTGGGCAAATGGGCGCTGGAAGAGGCCTGCTTCCAGCTGGCCGACTGGCGCCGGCGCGGGATCCAGGTGCCATCGGTCTCGGTGAACCTGTCGGCCACCAATTTCCATGACCTGGAACTGCCGCAATTCGTCACCGGACTGCTGCGCCGATACAGCCTGGCGCCCACCGACCTCACCCTGGAAATCACCGAGACCGTGCTCATGGATACCAATCCCAGCACCAACCAGACCATCGCCGCCGTGCATGCCCTGGGCATTCCGCTGGCCATGGATGACTTCGGCACCGGCTATTCCAGCCTGGGCTACCTGCGCAAGCTGCCGGTCTCCGAACTCAAGCTGGACCAGAGCTTCGTGCGCGACATGGCCAAGGACGAGGCGGTGAGTGCATTGACCAATGCCGTCATCCGCATCGGCGAGAGCTTGAAGCTGACCGTGGTGGCAGAAGGCGTGGAAGATGCCGACCAATACCGCCTGCTGATCAGCCAGGGCTGCGACGTCGCGCAGGGCTACTATTTTTCGCGGCCGATGTCGGCCGATCAACTGGAACACTGGGTGCGGGAGTATCGCAGCGCCGCGCCCGTGGAGTAAGGAGCATTGACGAGCATTGACGAGCATTGATGAGTATCAGTGGGCATCAATACTCATCAATGAGTATCGAGGAGTATGGAGGAGTATTGAGGGCGTAGGAGACTTGCGCGCCGGGAAAGCGCAGAGGCCGTGGAGACCGGGAATCCCATGCCAAAAAAGCACTTTCCCGCTGGAAAAACAACAGCACAGTTAGATGTGAGCGCAAACATTCGAAGTATTTTGATTCAGCGCAATACGCTGACGATATACTGACGACCTCCCCCGCAAGTACCGTGATTGCAGCGCTCAAGTTGGACCTCCTTCCAAGGCGGCCCCTGACGTTTGCGACCATATTGCGTTGCCGTATCGGCAATTCGCTGTAGAGCGCCGCCCCCCCCTGGCCTGCAGGCCGGCGGTAGGCAAGCTTAGTGCTTCAGGACTTTCCGGACGCTGGAAACAAGGAGGGCAAGCGATGGCGATTTGAATGCGCAAGCAGCAACCGCCGTCGGTCCCTGGATGGTTTTTTCCGGTATTGGCATTTCCACACCCTTATTCTTCAAGAACAACAACAGCCATGGCTAATGACTTGTCTGGTGCGCGCGGCGCATCGCTTTTCCACCGTTCGGTGGGTGCAAAACTGACTGCCATGACGGTGGCCCTGGTGGGCATCGTCTTCGTGATCGCATTGCTGCTGATCACTTACTCCGCCTCGCGCATGGTGGAATCGCGCTCGATCGAACAGATGGGCAACGATGCGCGCGGCGTGGCCAACATGGTCGGGATCTTCGACCGCTCCGTGAACAGCCAGGTGGACCGCTTCTCCACCATGTTCGACAAGGAATTCGGCAAGCTCACGCTGGATGACAGCCGCACCGTGCAGATCGGCGACCGCGCCACACCGGTACTGTCCAACGACGGCCGCGAACTGAACCTGGATTTCTCCATCCCCGACCGCTTCACTGCACGCACGGGCGTGACCGCGACCATCTTCGCCAAGACCGGCGACGACTTCGTGCGCGTGTCAACTTCCGTCAAGAAAGAAAACGGCGAACGCGCCGTCGGCACCCTGCTGGACCGCGCCCACCCCGGCTATGCGGCCCTGAAGTCCGACAAGTCCTACAGCGGCCTGGCCACGCTGTTCGGCAAGCAATACATCACCAAGTACGTGCCCATCAAGAATGACGCCGGCCAGATCATCGCCGCGCTCTACGTGGGTATCGACATCTCGGCCGACGTGAAGGCCCTGAAGGACCAGATCAAGTCGCTCAAGATCGCCGAGACCGGCAACTTCTACGCGCTCAACGGCCGTGAAGGCAAGGACCAGGGCGTGATGATTGCCGGCGCCCCGCGCGAAGGCAAGGAAGAAGGCGGCAACCTGATCGAGGCCAAGGATGCCAGCGGCGACACCTACATCAAGACCCTGGTGCAGCAGAAGGAAGGCCAGCTGCGCTACGCCGGCAGCGATGGCCGCCAGAAGATCGCGGTCTTCACCCACTATGCACCGTGGAACTGGGTCATCGTGGGCGAAGCGGCGGTCGATGAGATCACCCGCGAAGTCAATTCGATGCGCAATCTCTACATCGGCCTGGGCCTGCTGTTCCTGGCGGTGCTGGGCGCGATCCTGACGGTGATGATCAACCGCATGATCACCCGTCCGCTGGATGCGGTGTGCGATGCCGCCGACCGCATCGCCGGCGGCGACCTCACCACCCGCCTGCACGTGCACAGCAGCGACGAAATCGGCCGCCTGATGACGGCCTTCAACGGCATCAGCATGGGCCTGTCGGAAGTGGTTTCCAGCGTGCGCGCCGGTACTGAAGAAATCAACACCGCCGCCAGCGAGATCGCAGCCGGCAACCTGAATCTTTCTTCCCGCACCGAGCAACAGGCCGGCGCCCTGGAAGAAACCGCTTCGGCCATGGAAGAGCTGACCTCGACCGTGAAGCAAAACGCCGCCAACGCGGTGCAAGCCGATGAACTGGCCGGTTCGGCCTCCGAAGTCGCCAGCCACGGCGGTGACGTGGTCGGCCAGGTGGTGCAGACCATGGATGCCATCAACAGCTCCTCGCAGCGCATCGTCGACATCATCAGCGTGATCGACGGCATCGCCTTCCAGACCAACATCCTGGCCTTGAACGCGGCAGTGGAAGCGGCCCGCGCCGGTGAGCAGGGACGCGGCTTTGCAGTGGTGGCCACCGAAGTGCGCACGCTGGCCCAGCGCAGCGCCTCGGCCGCCAAGGAGATCAAGGAACTGATCGACGCCTCGGTGCAAACCGTGGCCGGCGGCGGCCAACTGGTTTCCCAGGCCGGCAACACCATGAATGACGTGGTGGCCAGCGTGCAGCGCGTCTCCACCGTCATCAGCGAAATCACCACCGCCAGCCGCGAGCAGAGCGAGGGGATCGACCAGATCAATCGGGCCATCGCCCAGATGGATGAGAGTACCCAGCAGAACGCGGCCCTGGTGGAGCAGGCCGCCGCTGCAGCACAGTCATTGCAGCAGCAGGCCGAACGCCTGGCGGCAGCGGTGAGCACCTTCCGCGTGTAAATCTGTTAAATCATTTATATAGTTTTCGGAATTTCCTGCGTGGCGATCCCCGGATTGCCCGGCAGTAAAACCTGATACTGCAAGCACGCACGAAGCCGCCTCCGGGCGGCTTCGTCGCATCCGGCCTGCGGCGCCGGCAGGTATAATCCCGCCATGAACGTACCGCACTCTTCCCCCGCTTCCGAACCGGCTGCCGCCCCCTCCCCTCGCCCCATCCAGGCCCTGCCCGATCAACTGATCTCGCAGATTGCCGCTGGCGAGGTGATCGAACGTCCGTCGGCCGTGGTCAAGGAATTGCTGGAGAACGCGCTCGATGCCGGCTCCACCCAAATCACCGTGCGCCTGGAGCAAGGCGGCGTCAAGCGCATCGCCATCACGGACAACGGACGCGGCATTCCACCGGAGCAATTGCCGCTGGCGCTGGCCCGTCATGCGACTTCCAAGATCGCCTCGCTGACCGACCTGGAGAATGTCTCCACCCTCGGTTTCCGTGGTGAAGCGCTGGCCTCGATTGCCTCGGTGGCACAACTGACGGTCACCAGCCGCACCGCCGATGCCCCGCACGCCTGGGAAATCACCGGCTCCCAATTCGGTACCGTGGCCCCGGCCTCAGGCGCACAAGGCACCACCATCGATGTACAGGACCTGTATTTCAACACCCCGGCGCGGCGCAAATTCCTCAAGTCCGAACAGACCGAATACGGCCACTGCGCCGAAGTCGTGCGACGCATTGCGCTGGCGCGTCCGGATGTCAGTTTTTCGCTCTCGCACAACGGCAAGACGGTCGATCACTGGAACGTGGGCGAGTTCGCCAAGCGCAGCGCCCATATCCTCGGCGACGACTTCGCCAATGCCCGCCTGCCGCTCGACGAGAGTGCCGGCCCGCTGCGCCTGCATGGTTTCGTGGGCCTGCCCACGGCCTCCAAGGCGCGCGCCGATGGCCAGTACTTCTACGTCAACGGCCGCTTCGTCCGTGACAAGCTGCTCACCCACGCCGTGCGTGCCGCCTACCAGGATGTGCTGCATGGCGACCGTTATCCGGCCTATGCGCTCTCGCTTACGCTGGACCCGGCGCTGGTGGATGTGAATGTGCATCCCTCCAAGATCGAAGTGCGCTTCCGCGACAGCCGCGCGGTGCACCAGTTCGTCTTCCATGCGGTATCGCGCGCGCTGGCGCAGACCTCGGCCGTGTCCTTCGGCAATCTGCCGCAGCAACAGAGCGAGAGTGCCGAGGGTGCGCCCGCTCCCGCCAGTGGCCCGAATGCCCCGCTGCCCTGGATGCGCGAACAGACACAGCAGAGTTTCTCGGCCCAGTTTGCCGAACAGCCGCGCCCCTTCTCCTTTGCCGGCAACGGCGGCTTCGGCGTACGCCAGGATCGTGCGGCCTACGGCAACATGTTCCGCAGCGAACCGGCTGCGCAGGGTGGTGCATCCACAGCCGGCGTCAACAGCGCTGCCTTCCCGTCCTCCGCGCAGCCCGCTGCAGCGCTGCCCGAGGGCGACTTCCCGCTGGGCTTTGCACTGGCACAATTGCACGGCATCTACGTGCTGGCCCAGAACAAAGCGGGCCTGGTGGTGGTGGACATGCACGCGGCGCATGAACGCATCCTCTACGAACAACTGAAGACGGCGCTCGATGGCAACGAGATGTTCGTGCAGCCGCTACTGATCCCGGTCACCTTCTATGCCGATCCGGTGGAAGTGGGCACGGTGGAAGAACATCAGGAGACGCTGTCGGCACTGGGCTTCGATATCGCCGTGATGTCCCCCACCACGCTGGCCGTGCGGGCCGTCCCGGCGCTGCTGAAGAACGCCGACGCCCAGACCCTGGCACGCGACGTCCTGCGCGACGTGCGCGAGTATGGCGGCTCCCGTGTCTTGCTGGAGCGCCGCAACGAACTGCTCGGCACCCTGGCCTGCCACACGGCCGTGCGCGCCAATCGCAGCCTGACGCTGCCGGAAATGAACGCGCTGCTGCGCCAGATGGAAGCCACCGAACGTTCCGACCAGTGCAACCATGGCCGTCCGACCTGGACGCAGATGGGCTTGTCGGATCTGGACAAGCTTTTCCTGCGTGGCCAGTAAGGAGCCCCTGATGACCCAGCGCCTGCCTTTGGCCGTGGCCATCATGGGCCCCACCGCGTCCGGCAAGACCGCTGCCGCGCTGGAGATCGCCCGCCACCTGCCCTGCGAAATCATTTCCGTCGATTCGGCCCTGGTCTATCGCGAGATGGACATCGGCACCGCCAAGCCCAGCCCGGAAGAGCTGGCGGCCGTACCGCACCACCTGATCGACATCATCGACCCGACCGAAGCCTACTCGGCCATGCAATTCCGGCAGGATGCGCTGCGCCTCACGCTGGAGATTGCAGCGCGCGGCAAGCTGCCGTTGCTGGTGGGCGGCACGATGCTGTATTTCAAGGTACTGCGCGATGGGCTCGATGAGCTGCCGCAGGCCGATCCGGCCTTGCGTGCGCAGCTGGATGAGGAAGCGGCCCGCATTGGCATGCCGGCCATGCATGCGCGCCTGGCGACGCTGGACCCGGTGACGGCTGCGCGCCTGAAACCGACCGACAGCCAGCGCATCCAGCGTGCGCTGGAGATCAGCTTGCTGACGGGGCAGCCGATGTCGTCCCTGTTGGCGCAGAAACCGCCTGAGCCGTTGCCTTTCGAGATGCTGCCGCTGGCGCTGGAACCGGCTGATCGCGCGGTGCTGCATGAGCGCATTGCGCTGCGCTTTGACCTGATGCTGCGCGGTGGCGCGCTGGAGAGAGAAGTCGCCGCCTTGCGCGCGCGTGGCGACCTGCACCTGGGCCTGCCGTCGATGCGTTGTGTGGGCTATCGCCAGATGTGGGAATACCTGGACGGCAGCATCGATGCCACCGCCCTGCGCGAAAAGGGCATTGCAGCCACGCGCCAGCTGGCCAAGCGCCAGCTGACCTGGCTGCGCTCCATGCCGGAGCGCATCAGCATCGACTGCAACCGCCCGGAGGCGACGGCCGAGGTGCTGGCACGGGTGCAGCAGGCCTTGGCGGAACGGCGCGCCGGATGAGCTGCCGGGGGCTGTGGATAAAATGAAGAAAGAAATGCGGAAAAAGTATTGACAGAAGGCGATCAGACCTCTATAGTCTCGGGCTTGCCTCCTGGTGATATAGCTCAGCTGGTTAGAGCACAGCACTCATAATGCTGGGGTCGGTGGTTCAAGTCCACCTATCACCACCAGATACCCGTCGCTGCATGTGCAATCATGCGTATGCGGCGCCGTCCGAAAAACCCGCCTCTTCGAAAGAAGGGCGGGTTTTTTGTTTTATACGTTCAGCGATATTCCCATCATTCAATCAAATCAAAAAATCAAAAATGCATATCATGACCTAGCGACGGCCTTGAGCATCTTTGACGGCAGCCTTCACCTGGTCGATGCTCAACCAACGCCTAGAGGAATGCACAACTCTATGGCAATTGGCGCAAAGAAGAGCAAGATCTTCTAGCTTGGTTTTGTCACCCTCTGTCAGCGTGTGAACCGGCTTAGTATGATGAACCTCAATGATTCCCTGCCCGACTTCGCCATATTTAATCGAGAAATCGAACCCACATGCCTCACACGCCAAACGTCCGTGAGTCTTGAGTGCAATCCTTTTTCGTTGCTCAACGAGTCCTCGTTTACGTTCGCGAACTCGATGTATTCTCGTCAGAACACGCCCCTCTTCGGCCTCCTCAATTCCAGGCTCGTCATCACCACCAAGTATCGAAGGGCTTTGTTCCACTGCAAGGCAAATCGCTTCGGCAACTCGCCGCAATCTATCAACGTCACCGGAAAATTCGCGCCATACTCGTTCTTCATCTTTGTTTCCTCGAGTCAGCCCAACCTTGCCATCCACGGTGTAGTCGGGATCGAAGCGCCTAAAATTCATTAGTTTCATATAGACGCCGTTCGCGTTACGGAATGTTCCATTGCTGCTTATTCCAAGCGCGGTTCCCATTTTATTCAAAACTTCAGACAGCTCTTTAACCTCCACACTGTCTTTACCAGGAGGTGATTTTTTATAATCAAGATACAACCGGAGAGCCAAAATCAATTCATCTCTTGACCAGGCCTGATTGCGGTGACGGGTAATGTTCTGGTCATGATCAAGAACACTGGTTCGAATACTAGCTGGCTCGCCTGAGGAAATCGAATTTTCACCTCCATTACTTGGCGCCGACAATAATCCCCATACGCCGGAACCTTTGCCGTTAACCGAGTAAAAAAGGGGCTGACCTTTGAAACCCAAGGATTCACTGGCATGCGCTTGAATTTCTCTTTGGATAATATTTTGCCAAGAGCTTGGCAAGGAACTGCCTCGAATACGTTTGATTTCCGCATAGATGTCATCATAGGGAGCCGCACCTCCCAAATTTGATAGCGCTGAAACAATATCGCTAATCCAGGTAGCCATAAATTTTGATTTTCTTGAATAGACATTTAGTCAAGTGAAAATCAATAATACACTCCATACCTAGAATTATTTCGATGCGTATCAATAGAACGACTTGGTCGGACGTCTTCGTTGAGAAAAAGTAATGCAAAGCGATTTGCTGATTGAAGGCCTAGAAATGCAAAACTAGATAGTTTTGGGTCGTATGCAGCGCCGTCCGAAAAAACTCGCCTCTTCGAAAGAAGGACGTTTTTTGATCTCACCGCGCGGTGTGTCCCCAGCGCATCTACACAGCGAAGTCCATCACCGACACAGCGCGCGAAGTGGAACGTCCGACATGCCACGACACCAACGGAAGCCTACCGCCCGCCTGCCACGCTTACTCGATTCCCCAAGAAGCAAATGCGAAATCGTTTGTTGGGCCACTGAAGAGCCCTGCCTATACTGGGCTCCCTCTTCCCACCCTTCTGACTTTTCTTGCAAACAGGCCCGTCATGACTGCTTCCCCCTCGCTCACCCAACGCTGGATACCAAAGCTCACCGTCCTGCTCGCCGGCCTGGCCGCAGCAGGCACCCTGCTGGCCGCACCGCTCAAAATCGGTGTAGTCCCGGGCGTCTTCGCCGACTCCGTGGAAGTCGCCGCCAAGGAAGCCAAGAAACAAGGCCTCGATGTTCAAGTCATCGAATTCAGCGATTGGGCCACACCCAACATTGCGCTGGATGCCGGCGACATCGACCTGAACTACTACCAGAACAGCAATTACCTCGCCAATGCCGTGCGCAGCAAGGGATTCAAGTTGACCAGCGTGCAGGCTGGCATCCTCTCCTACCTGGGCCTGTACTCCAGCAAATACAACTCCCTGGCCGATCTGCCCAACGGCGCCAAGGTCGCCATCGCCAGCGATCCCGTCAACGTCGGCCGCGGCCTGCGGCTGCTGCAGCACGCAGGACTGATCACGCTGCGCCCGGACACCGGGCTGCTCGGCACGCAAGCCGACATCGTCTCCAATCCCAAAAAGCTGCAGTTCGTCGAAGTCGAAGGACCACAGCTGGTCCGCGTAACGCCCGATGTGGACCTCGCGCAAGGCTTCCCCTATTTCATCATCGCCTCCAAGGCCTTCGATGCCCACAAGGGATTGTCCTATACCAGCTACGAAGATGACTCTTGGGCCATCCAGTTCGTGGCACGCAGCGACAAGACAAACGATCCGCGCATCGCCCGGTTCCTGACCATCTACAAAAATTCGGAGGCGGTGCGCAGCAGTATCCAAGCGTTCTATCACAACGATCAGAAACTCTATCGCCTGGCCTGGCTGAAGAAGTAAGCCAAGCCTTAGAAAAACAAGCGCCCGGAGCTCACCCGCACCAACATCTACACCAAAAAAGCGAACACTTCGATCGCCTCCATAGCGCTGCCTTCCCGGCTGGAGAGTTTCACGGGCAGCTGCAACCAAAGTAAGGGGACCAACGAAACCACATGAACAGCCGCCTCCAAAGGGACGGCTGTTGGCTTCAGCAACTCACTTCAGCAATTCATTTCAACAATCCCGCCATCCTGCTCCCCTCCGCCTCAAATCTCTCAACAAGAAAATCCAGCACCGCCCTCACCCGCGGCGCCATATACCGCGTGCGCTGATACAAGGCATGCACCGGCGCATCCGCCATGCGCCATTTCGGCATCAGCAATTTGAGCCGTCCCGCACGCAGGTCTTCGGCAACATCCCACACCGACTTCATCACGATCCCCTGCCCTTCCAGCGCCCACTGGCGAGCCAGTGCCCCGTCATTGGTTTCACGCGAAGTCGCCGCCGGCACGGTATAGGTCTGCACCTCCCCCTCGCGTTCAAAGCGCCACTCATTGGCCAGCCCGCTCGCGCCGAGCAGCACGATGCCCTCAAAACGATGCAGATCGGCCGGGCGCCTCGGCATGCCTCGCTTGGCAAGATACGAAGGCGCCGCGCACAACACGCGCCGGTTCGGCGCCAGCGGCCGGGCCACCATCGAGCTGCTGGGCGGCACCCCGAAGCGGATCGCCAGATCCAGGTCATCCTGCAGCAGGTTGGCCATCGAGTCCCCCAGCACCAGCGCCAGCGTGATCTGCGGATAGCGCTCGTTGAATTCCTCCAGCCAACCGCGCAATACATGCCGGCCAAAATCGGAAGTGGCCGCAATGCGCAACTTGCCGCTGACCACGCTGCGTCCGGCCTGCAACGCAGCCTGGGCATCGTCCAGGGCGGCCAGTGCCTGCTGGCAATGCGACAGGTAAAGCGCCCCCTCGGCCGTGAGCCGCAAGTGGCGGGTGGTGCGTTCGAACAGGCGCGTGTTCAGCTCGCCCTCCAGCTTCACCAGGCGCGCACTGGCCGCAGCCGGAGACAGGCCGATCTTGCGGCCCGCATCTGAGAGGCTGCCCAAGGCAGCGGCTTCCACGAAGAGGCGAATGTCGCCCAGGTTGTCTGCGGCCATTATTCTGCTCCATTTGATAATCCTTCAAATACTAGCCCAATTATCAAATGAGGCCGGCATTTGCATAATGGCCTCCATCAACGCATTCATGGAGCCTGTCATGTCAACCCCGACCACCCTGCTGACCCCGCTCACGGTAGGCCAGCTCACCCTTCCCCATCGCATCGTGATGGCACCGATGACCCGCGCGCGCAGTTCGCAGCCGGGCGATGTTCCCAATGCAATGAACGCCCTGCATTACGCCCAGCGTGCCTCAGCGGCCCTCATCATCACCGAAGCCTCGCAGATCTCGCCGCAGGGCAAGGGCTACTCCTTTACTCCCGGCATCTACAGCGCCGAGCAAGTGGAAGGCTGGCGCCTGGTCAGCCGTGCCGTGCACGATGCAGGGGGACGCATCTTCCTGCAGCTGTGGCACGTGGGCCGGATGTCGCATCCGGATTTCCACGGCGGGGCCTTGCCGGTCGCGCCGTCGGCCCTGCCCTTCGAAGGACAGATCTGGAAAGTCGATCCGGCCACCGGCGTGGGAGGCATGGTCGCCAGCCCGACCCCGCGTGCCCTGGCGCATGCCGAGATCAAGGCCATCGTCGAGGACTTCCGCCGCGCCGCGCGCAATGCCATTGCCGCAGGATTCGATGGCGTGGAAATCCACGGCGCCAACGGTTACCTGATCGACCAGTTCCTGCGCACCACCTCCAATGTGCGTACCGATGAATACGGCGGCTCGCGTGAAAACCGCCTGCGCTTCCTCAAGGAAGTCATCGATGCCGTCGCCGATGAAGTCGGCGCGCATCGCACCGCAATCCGCCTGGCACCCTTCCTGACCGCACGCGGCATGGATTGCCCGGACATCCTGCCGACCATCCTGGATGCGGCCAGCTTCCTGCAACAGCGCGGCATCGCCTACCTGCATCTGGTGGAAGCCGACTGGGACGACGCCCCCGTGGTCACCGAGAGCTTCCGCCAGCAACTGCGCGAGCGCTTCACCCATCCCATCATCGTGGCGGGCAATTACAACAAGGCGCGTGCGCAATGGGTGCTGGAGCAAGGCTATGCCGACCTGGTGGCCTTCGGCCGTCCCTTCGTCGCCAATCCGGATTTCCCGCGCCGCCTAGTCGAAGACCTGCCCCTGGCCGACTTCGATGGCGCCACCCTCTTCGGTGGGGGTGCGGCCGGCTATACCGATTATCCGGCGCTGCCGCTCACCACACCGGCCGCCTCGAACGCGGCCTGAACAGCGATCGTTTCTTCAAGGAGCCTCATCATGCAAGACCAGAAAATCATCGTCATCGGCGGCCTCAGCGGTATCGGCCGCGCCGTCGCTGAACAGGCCGCCGCCAAGGGCGCGCAAGTCATCGCAGCCGGGCGCCGCAAGGCCCCCGCAGACTTCCAGGCCCACATCGCTACCGCACAGGTCGACATCAGCGACGATGCCTCCGTGGCCCGGTTCTTCGAGGGCATCGGTGCCTTCGACCATCTGGTCGTCACGGCCGGGCCGGTGATCGGTTCAGCAAAGCTGGCAGACCTGCCGATCGCCGATGCCATCGCGGCCTTCAACATCAAGTTCTTCGATCAGCTGCGCGCGGCCCAGCAGGCCTTGCGCCATCTGCGTCCAAATGGCTCCATCACCTTCACCTCCGGCCTGCTGGCACGCAAGGCGGCGCCGGGTTCGCTGGTGAAGGCCACCATGAATGCCGCCACCGAAATCATGGCCAAGACCCTGGCCAAGGAACTGGCACCGCTGCGCGTGAACGTGGTCAGTCCCGGTATGGTGGAGTCAGGCATGTGGGGCGACATGAGCGAGGCCGACCGCAAGGCCATGGCCGAGCGCGCCGGCGCCAAATTGCCAGTGGGCCGCGTGGGACAAAGCGAGGATCTGGCGCAGGCCTATCTGCTGCTGATGCAGAATGGTTTCATGACCGGCAGCATCGTGGATGTGGACGGCGGAGGTTTGCTCTAAACGCACCATGCAACTCGATCACATCACCATCGTCGCAGGCGATTGCCGCCGCCTGCGGGATTTCTTCGTGGAAGTGGCCGGCATGCAGGACGGCCCCCGGCCGCCCTTCGCGGTAGCTGGCCATTGGCTCTACCTCGGTCACAAGGCTGTGCTGCATCTGATCGAGCGTCCGTCACCGTCGGGCGCACCGGTCGTGCAGTCGCGCGAATCTGCGGCACGCATCGATCACCTGGCATTGCGGGTGGACAGTGCCGCGCAATGGGAGCAGTTGCTGCTGCGCCTGGCCGAGCGCGCCATCGCGTTCCAGGTGGCACCGCCCAATGCCGGGGAGGAAAGGCAATTGTTCGTCATGCCCGCGCCCGGTGTCAGGGTGGAATTCGTGATTGCCCGGCAGCATCTCGCAGGCTACGGCTGAGCGCGGCCTTCCTCATCCTGTCGCTTAACTTTGACTGACGTCGAGCCCCTTGATGCCTGCCGGCAACGACAAATCTACCAATCCTCATCAACTCTCCTCGCACGAGAAACAAAGTGTGCATGGAACGCACACTTAATTACGTTCAAGCAGCATTGGCCAACAATTCGGTAAAACCTAACTGTTAGAATTTACCCCGCACGTGACCAGCAATTAAGTGGCCAGCCCATGGCCCACATCACATCCGCGGGAGGAAATTCAATGCGGCCGTTTCACGCCATGCCAATGCAGCGCATCCGCGACTACGCGGGGCTGTCCGTCGTGGCCTTCGCTGTTGCCGCACTGCCCGCAAAGGGCCGGCTGACGCCACGCAGCGTCTCGCCATCGGCTGCCCGCACCCTGCGCGCTGGCACGATGTCTGCATGCCTCATCGGCACTGCTTTGCGCCATCGCGCGCACTCCTGAGCAAGGCATCCCCGGCACGCAAGAACATGAATTTGCTCTCCAAGCATTCCCTGGCAGTCCACCTGCTGCGCATCATCTTCGGAAGTTACTTTCTCGTTACGTTGATCGTGACCTGCCTGCAACTCGCGGCTGAATATGAGCACACGCAATCCGGGGTGGACAATGAATTGCGCGCCATGGACCAGACCTTCGGCGCCAGCCTGGCCAGCTCCACCTGGCGCTTCCAGGGCGACGTGCAAAAGGCCACCCTGCGCGGCATCAGCAACCTGCCGGTGGTCACGGGCGTCAAGATCGAGGACCCGCAAGGCAAGCTGGTCATGGCGCTGGGCAATATCATCGATCACGATGGCCGGCAGATCCACGTCGAGCCGGAGGGCGCGCGCAGCGCGGTCAAGCCGGGCTTCTTCAATGCCACCACCAGCCACCGCTTCCCGATTCTCTATCGTGATGAACACGGCGTGACGCACGACATCGGTTCCTGGACGGTGTATTCCAGCCGCCATGTGGTCATTGGCAAGGTGGCGTATGGCTTCACGCTCATCCTCATCAACTCGGTCATCAAGACGCTGGTGCTGTGGTTCATCTTCCTGTACGTCTTCAATCGCTGGCTGGGGCAACCGATGACGCGCCTGGCCGGCTTTGTGCGCGGGCAGGACCTGAACCAGCCCGACCAGCCCAACATGCCGCAACGCATCCACCTGGCCGGCCGCACCCGCCATGAACTGCACTTCCTGGCCGATGCCATCAATGCGATGCTGTCCAACCTGCGCAAGCAGTCGCGCCAGAACCGCGCGCTCTACGAGCAGCTGGAACAGGAAAAGGAATCCCTGCGCGCCCTCAACAAATCGTTGGAGCTGCGCATCGCCGAACGCACGCGCGACCTGGCGCAGGCCAATGAACGCCTGCGCTCGCTGAGCCTCACCGATGGCCTCACCGGCATCGCCAACCGCCGCAGCTTCGATGAAACGCTGGACCTCGAATGGCGGCGCAGCCTGCGGCATGCCAAGCCGCTGACGGTGGCCTTCATCGACGTCGACTGGTTCAAACCCTACAACGATCATTACGGCCATGTGGCCGGGGATGCGGTCCTGCGCCAGGTAGCACAGACACTGCAGGACACCATCGGCCGCGCCGGTGAAACGGTGGCGCGCTATGGCGGAGAAGAATTCGCGGTGATCCTTGCCGAGACCGACAGCCTCCACGGCCAGCAGATCCTGCAACGCATGTGCGATGCCATCCATGCGCTGAACCTGCCGCATGCAGGATCAGCCCTGGGCCGTATTACCATCAGCGCTGGTGTGGCCTCGTGCGTTCCAGCACATCCAGAAGCCCGGCTGGAATCCTTGCTGCAAGCGGCAGACCAGGCGCTCTATCAAGCCAAGACCGAGGGCCGCAATCGGGTGTTGCTGGCAGCGGCGTTGCCGTCGTCGCCATCCGCTGCCCACACCTGAAAAAGAAAGTCGTGCATGCTCCATCGTCATTTGCTCAAACCCCTCGCCCATCTGATGTGCTGCGCGAGCATGGCGGCCATGGTGCCCATCGCGATGGCCGCCGACCAGATCACCTGGGGCAAATACAATGTGCCGCCCTACATGATTCGCAGCGGCGAATTCGCGCATCAGGGCATCTTCGATCTCACCCTCAACGTGCTGAAAAAGGAAATGCCGGACTACGAGCACGTCGAGCTGGAGGCCCCCTTCCCGCGCATCAACAGCGAGATCCGCAAGGGTAGCCACTGGTGCTTCAATGGCATGCTCAAGACGCCGGAGCGTGAGCATTACGGCTACCTGTCGCTGCCGATGTCGATCTTCCTGCCCTTGCGCATCATCGTGCGGCGCGATCGCGTGGCCGAATTCAAGCACCGGACCTCGCTGATGGCCCTGCTGCAAGACCCGCGGCTGACCACATCGGTCATGCGTGACCGCTCCTACAGCCCGACGGTGGACAAACTGCTGACGGCCTATCCGCCACGTGAAAATTATTCCGAACAGATGGAGGCCATCGGCATGCTGCTGGCTGGTCGTCTCGACTACATGGTGGAACTGCCGCTGCTGGCCTTCGACCAAGCGCGCGCCATGGGCCATGCCGGCGAACTGGTGGCACTGCCGATGCAGGAGGCCAATGAAGTCGTCTTCAACCGCGTGATGTGCCCGCACAACGAATGGGGCCGCCAGGTGGTGGAACAGGTCAACAAGGTCCTGCTGGCCGAGCGCGCCAAGCCTTCGTATCGCGCCATCGTGGAGAAATGGCACGACCCGGAGTCGGTGGCGGAGATCCGCAAGATCTACGACAAGGTATTCCTCAAGATCCCCTGATCGCCCCCTCACCCGCTCAGGCCACCCGCCTCCATCACATCCCAGCACGCACCCATGGTGTGATAGTCGACCTTGCCGGCGGGGGACTTGGTGTCTTCCAGCTTGCTGCCATCGGCCGCCAGGATGCGGAACCAGGCGCCATGATGATGATCGACCAGGTGCGCCCAGCTCCACGCCCAGATGGCGTGATACTGCTGGCGGAAACGTGCTTCACCTGTCACGCGCCACAGCCGCCACGCGCTGGCGAAGGACTCGGCCTGGACCCAGAAATATTTATCTGTGTCATAGGGACGCAGGTCCGAATCGAAGCCGTAGATCAGGCCACCGTGGAGCGCATCCCAGCCGTGCTGCCACGCTGCATCCTGCAATTGCGCGGCACGCGTCACATAGGCCGGACGCGGCTGCTGTGCATGGGCAATCAGCAGCAGCTTGGCCCACTCGGTCTGGTGGCCGGTCTGGAAACCCCAGGGCTTGAAGATGTTGTCGCGGTTGCCGCGGTTGTAGTCATGATCCAGGGACCAGTCCTGGCGATAATGCTCCCACACCAGATCCTGCGATTGCCGCGCAAGGCCGAAGACGAAACGTTCGATCAGCAGTTGCGCCCGCTCCAGGTAGACCGCGCGCCCCGTCGCAGCGTGCGCCGCCAGGCAGGCTTCGCACATGTGCATGTTGGCGTTCTGGCCGCGATAGGCGATCAGCTCGCCGGCCGGCGTGATCTCGTCCGCATACGCTTGATGCGCTGGCTCGAAGAAGGCGCTCTCCATGCGCTCATAGGCCTGCGCCACCTGCTGCGCATCGCACAGCCCGACACGGTGCGCATGCGCATAGGCCAGCAGCACGAAGGCCTGGCCATAGGCCATCACGGTGCCATCCTCGATCTGGCCATCACGCGAGGTCCACGCATACAGGCCTGCCAGCGGCCCCTCGGGATGGCGGAAGCGCTCCAGGTGCGCCAGTGCATGGCGCGCCTGCTCCAGGTAGCGCGGCTGCGCCGTATGCAGGTAGGCCATCGATTGCGTGAAGACCAGCCGCGTCGCGCTGACCAGATGCCGATGGCTGCGCTCATAGACGCTGCCGTCGTCCTTGAGATAATGGAAGAATCCGCCCTCTGGATCGATGGCATGGCGGTCGTAAAAGGCCAGCGTATCGGCCACATGCGCTTGCAGGAAGGCGCGGCTTTCAAGATCGGGAAGGGACATGCGGGCTCCGGATGGGGAAGAGAGTGTCATTGCGCGGCATCCTTCTGACGCCATTTGTCGAGGATCACGGCCAGCACGATCACCGCGCCCTTGGCCACGTATTGCCAGAACGAGGACAGGCCGAGGATAGTCAGCCCGTTGTTCATCACGCCGATGATCAGCGCCCCCACCACCGTCCCCCAGATCGTGCCCACACCACCCATGAGGCTGGTGCCGCCCAGCACCACGGCAGCGATCGCATCGAGTTCATAGCCGCTGCCCCAGTTGCCGTTGGCCCCGTACAAGCGGCTGGCCGATATGGCCCCGGCCAGGCCGGCGAACAGGCCGCTGATCGAATACACGAACAGCAGCACCAGCCCCACACGGATACCGGTCAGGCGCGCGGCCTGCAGGTTGCCGCCGATGGCGTAGATGTGCATGCCCAGTACCGTCTTGCGCAGGATCACCCAGGACAGCAGTACCACTGCCACCGCCACCCAGATCAGCCAGGGCACATGCAGGAAGTCGCCATTGCCGATCCATTCAAAACTGGGAATCTCATTGTTGAGCACCGTGGTCCCATCGGCCAGCAGATAGGCCGCACCGCGAAACGCCGTCATCGTGCCCAGCGTCACCACGAAGGCATTGATGTTGAGGAAGGCGACCATCGCGCCGTTGACCATGCCCATCAACAGCCCCGAGAGAACGAACATCGGGATCGACCATCCCGGCGCGGCGCTGAGCGATATCTGCATGCCCAGCACGGCAGAGACGGCCAGCACCGAACCGACCGACAGGTCGATGCCGGCCGTGAGGATGACGAAGGTCATGCCCGCCGCCAGCACCAGGTTGATGGCGACCTGGCGCAGGATGTTCATGGTGTTTTCGGCGGTGGCGAAATTGGAGCTGCCGTCGCCGCTGAGATAGATCGTCAGCGCATAGAACAGCAGGTACAGCACCACCAGGACCGGCAGCATGCCCAGCCGGTGCAGCAGCCATTGCGACGCCGTGGAAGAGGAACGTGCCGGGGCATCGTGCTTGGAAAGCGAAGTGGAATCAGCCATGACTAGAAGGAATGGGAAGAAGGAGAAGAATGGACTGCCGCAGAGCCGACGGCAGGCGGCGCTGCGCCCCCTGCATGCGTGCCGTGCATGCCGGCGGTATCGGTGGCCAGGTGCATGATGGCTTCCTGGGTGATGGCCGCACCGGCGCGTTCACCCGTGATGACACCCTCGCGCATGACCAGCACGCGGTCGCAGATGCCGATGACCTCCGGCAGCTCGCTGGAGATGACCACGACGGCCACGCCCTGCTCGGCCAGCTTGTGGACAAGTTGATAGATCTCGCTCTTGGCATAGATATCCACACCCCGCGTGGGCTCATCCAGGATCAGGACCTTGGGTGCGATCTCCAGCCAGCGCGCCAGCAAGACCTTCTGCTGGTTGCCGCCGGAGAGCTTGCCGACTGCCACCTGCGGATGGGCGACCTTGACGTTGAGACGCTGGATGGCACCGCGCGCCACATCATCCAGGGCAGCGCTGCGCACCAGTCCCATGCGGCTGTGGCGGCCGGCCACGTTCATGGTGGCGTTGGCGCCCACGGCCATCTGCAGGAACAGCCCCTGGCCCTTGCGGTCTTCCGGCACGTAGGCGATACCGGCGCGCATGGCCGCGCGCGGCTCATCGATCTGCACAGCCTGGCCTTCCAGCAGCACATGACCGCCGCTGCGCGGGTCCGCCCCGAAGAGCAGGCGCGCCAGTTCGGTACGCCCGGCGCCGACCAGCCCGGCAAAACCGAGCACCTCGCCCGCACGCACCGCGAAGCTGGAAGGCTTGACCTTGCCGCCGGCCAGGTCCTGCACTTGCAGTACCACCGGCAAGGCTGCCGCGCGTTCAGGCGCCATGCGGGTGTGCTGGTAGAACTCGCCCAGTGAGCGCCCCACCATCATCTGCACGATGCGTTCGGAATCGATTTCCTCACGGGCCAGTTCGCCCACGAAGCTGCCATCGCGCAGTACCGTCACGCGATCGGCCAAGGCGTACACCTCGGCCATGCGATGGCTGATGTAAATGATCGCCAGGCCCTCGTCGCGCAGGCGTTTCACCACACCGAAGAGATGCTCGGTCTCGCGCTCGGAGAGTGCAGCCGTCGGTTCATCCATGATGACGATGCGGCTGCGATGCACCAGCGCGCGGGCAATCTCGACCTGCTGCTGTTCGGCAATCGAGAGCCGGCCTGCACGGTCCGATGCCCGGAACGCGGCACCCAGCTGCCTGAGCACGGCATCGGTGCGACGGCGCATGGCGGCGTGATCGATCAGCCCCCAGCGCGTGCGCAGTTCGCTGCCCATGAAGACATTGGCGGCCACGCTGATGTTGGGCGCGACCGCCAGTTCCTGGTAGATCAGGTTGATGCCGGCGGCGCGGCTGGCACCGGGGTCGCGCAGCGAGACCGGATGTCCGTCCAGCAGGATCTGTCCGCCATCGGGGGCGTGTACGCCCGAGAGCACTTTCATGAGCGTGCTCTTGCCGGCGCCGTTCTCGCCCATGAGCGCGTGGATCTCGCCGGGACGGATGGTCAGGTGCATGTCCGACAGCGCGCGCGTGGCCCCGAAGGACTTGCTGATGCCGGTCATCTGCAGAATGGGAGTGGAAGTCATGGCAATCGAAGAATGCAGCCGCAGGGCGGCAAGCGCATCCCGCAGCAGGAAGCTCTCCTGGCTGCGGGCGCTGCGGAGGCGGCGCTCACCAAAGTGATATGCCGCCGGACGCGGGGCCTCAGTTGGCCGGGACCCAGCCCTTGTAGTCAGCCACGTTGTCGCGTGTGATCAGCTTGACCGGCAGCAGCTTGACGGGCTTCTCGGGCGTACGGCCATTCATGACCTGATAGCCGATGGCCACGCTCTCGGCGGCCATGCCATACGGGTCCTGCGCGGGCGAGGCAGCGAAGAGCGACTTGCCGTCCTTGAGCGCGCGTTCGGCATCGGGTGCGCCGTCCACACCGGTGATGACCTTGATGTCGCTGCGCTTGGCCTGGCGGATCGCCAGCTCGGCGCCGATGGCAGTGGGGTCGTTGATGGCGAAGACGCCATCGATCTTGCCTTGCGCGGCCAGCAGGTTGGACATGGTGGTCATGCCACCATCGCGGCTGCCGCCGGCGTTCTGGTTGTCGGAGAGGATCTTGATGCCGGGCGACTTCTTGAACTCGGCCTTGCAGCCGGTGACGCGATCCATCACCGCCGACACCGGCGGCCCGTTGACGATGACCACGTTGCCCTTGCCCTGCAGCTTGTCGGCGATGAATTTACAGGACTCGGCGCCGGCCATGGTGTTGTCCGACATGACGGTCACATCCGCACCTTCGGCGGCCACATCCACGGCCACCACGACGATGCCGGCCTTTTTGGCCTTCTTCACGGCCGGGCCCACGCCCTTGGAATCGGCCGCATTGAGCACGATCATGTCGACCTTGTTGGCGATGAAGTTCTCGATCTGGCCGACCTGGGTGTTGAGGTCATACTTGGAGGAGACCACGGTGACCTTGGCATCCGGATTGATCTTGCGGGCGCCGCTTTCAGCCCCCTTGGCGATGGCCACGAAGAAGGGATTGGCGAGGTCGCCCAGGGTGACGCCGACTGATTTCAAGGGCTTGTCGGCGGCCTGTGCCGGGGCGGTGGCGGCGCCCAGTGCGAGGGTGGCGCAGGCGATGGCGAGGGTTTTCTTGATCATGCTTGTCTCCGTTCTTGTTGGAAGTTCCAGGGGGATGGCTGGGGCCTGTCGCGGCCCCTTGCTGCTTGCTGCTTGCTGCTTGCTGCTCACGGCACGCCGGAACCCTCAGTCCCGGCGAACAATCCGGTCGGCACGGCTGCGCGTGGTCTCGATGAGCGCCGCATTGATTTCATCGCTGTTCATCACCCACGCTTCGGCCTCGGTCGGGCTGCGGCCAAACTGCACGTGGCGTGCGATCAGCCGCTGCAGCCGCAGCGCAGGATCGACATCGACATACCAGACCTCATCAAGCAAGGGCCGCACCCGCGCCCAGTGGCCGCAATCGAGCAGCAGGTAATTGCCTTCGGTGATGATGAGCTGCGTCTCGTGGGCAATGGCGATGCTGCCGGCAATGGCCTCCTCGATCTCGCGCAGGAATTGAGGCGCATAGACGATTTCACCGGCCCGCTGTTCGCGCAGCCGTGACAGCACCTGGACATAACCGGCACTGTCGAAGGTATCTTCCGCGCCCTTGCGCGCGGCGCGGCCCAGGCGCGCCAGCTCGGCATTGGCGAGGTGGTAGCCATCCATGGGCAGGATGACGGAATGCGCCAGTCCTTGCGAGCGGACATGCTCAAGCAGCGCCTGCGCCAGGGTGGACTTGCCGCTACCCGGCGGGCCGGCAATGCCGAGTATGGTGCGCCGGCCGCTGGCCAGCAGGGCCGCAAGCCGGTCGGTGAAGACTGCCGGAATCATGGTCGACTCATTCCTTTTTCTAAGGACCGCCCGCAGGGCCATCCGTATGCGGCGTACGCGCGCTTTATTGAAATGCAGCACAACAGCAAGGGATGCTGTTGCGCTCGCTTTGCCCATCGACCGCGCTGCAGGCGGCTGGCGTGGCAGGCGAAGGAGGATGTGGGCAAATTGCGGAAAGCCGACAAACTAATCGATTTTGTCTCCTGAATTTCAGCGCTCCTGAATATTCATGCGTAATTTCTAATTATTGCTAGTTCCACGTCGTTAACGTGATGAAATTTTCTTTGAATATTGTCGATACCGATCTGCTTATGGGTAAGTCAGCATGATGAAAAAAGGACGCTACGGGTGAGGTAGCGTCCTTGCCTGGTTTGCAACAACCGGGGGCGTCTCAGCGCATCAGTTTTGCGCCAGCGCTGCTGCATCGGCCACCACCGTGGCGTAGCGATCGGCCAATTCGGTCAGCGCCACGCGCTGGATCTCGGCGGCGCTCACCGGTGCGCCACCCAGCGGGTCCGGCAGGTCGCGGGTGGCGCAGGCGGCGGCCACGACCGTGGAGGCATAGCCATGGTCCAGCGCCGAGCGCACGGTCGCGCTCACGCACATGTGGGTGGCAAAACCGCTCACGACCAGGGACTTGCGGCCGGTCTTCCTGATGGCCTCATCCAGCGCAGTGCCGGCGAAGGCATTGGGCAGGCCCTTGGGCAGCACCAGTTCGTCCCCCTGCGGCTGCACGCCGTCGATGATGGCCACGTGCGGCCCTTGCGGATCGAACATGGCGCTGCCCGGCTTGCTGTGGTGGACGATGTGGATCACCGGCGCACCGGCGGCACGAGCCTGGCGCAGGAGTTCGGCGACCTGGCCCACGGCGGCATCGATGCCGGCCAGCGGGGCGCGCCCGGTGGTGTATTCGGTCTGGTGGTCGATGATGAGCAGCACGGCTTCCTGCCAGGTGGCGGCACGGGGGCTGCCACCGGCGATCTGGATCAGGGTCTGGGGAGAGGACATGGCGGTTCCTTGTTAAAAAATGTTCGAGGGAAGTCGATAAAACGCTGCAACTGATCGTCAATGCACAGTGACGGACCATCTTAGTCCGATAAAATTCGCACTGCCATTCACCGAAATCGCCAGCCACCTGTGAAAAAATTAACAGCCCCCAGCAAGGCCACGCCCTTGCCCTCCCATCAAGTTGTGCATGCCGCCCTGGATGCCGACTGGGAAAGCCTGCGCAGCTTCGCCGCCTTCGTCGAAGCCGGCAGCCTCTCCGGCGCGGCGCGCGCGCTGGGCGTGACCCACGCCACCATCGGCCGCCGCCTGCAATTGCTGGAAGAGGCCCTGCAGGCCCCGCTCTACCTGCGCCGCGCCGAGGATGTGGAACTGACCCGCCTGGGCGAGAGCGTGCTGGCGGCTGCGCGCGCCATGCAGGAACAGACCCGGCAACTGGCGCGCACCCTGGCTGGCGGGGACCTGCGGCTGGAAGGCAAGCTGCGGCTGGCCTGCACCGATGCCATCGGCACCCTGTTCCTGGCCCCGCGCCTGCCCGCGCTGCTGGAGCAATGGCCGGCGCTGGATGTGGAATTCGCCATGGGCCACCAGACCCTGAGCCTGGCGCGGCGCGAAGCCGACCTGGCCCTGCGCTTCGGCAAGCCCCAGAATGGCGAACTGATCGCCAGGCCGCTGGGCGCGGTACGTTTTTACCTGTGCGGCACGGCCGATAACGTCGCCCTGTGGCAGCAGGCGCCCAAGACGGCGCCCTTCGTGGCCTATGACGACGGCGTGCCGGACATTCCCGAGACACGCTGGATCGCCGACCATGCCGCCGGCAACCCGGTGCGTTTTCGCAGCACCAGCCTGGTGGCGCAGTGCATGGCCGCGCGCGCCGGGGTCGGGCTGGCCTTGCTGCCAAGCTATCTGCTGGCGCCGGAACTGCAGACTGTGGAGCCTGCGCCACAGCTGCAGCGCGAGCTGTGGGCGGTATTCCATCGCGACCTCAAGACCCTGTCCCGGCTGCGCGCCGTGCTGGCATGGCTGCAGGACTGCTGCGCGCAACTCTGAGAATTGCCTCATGGACAGGCCCGCCCGGCGCTGGCGGCGGCTGCACGGGGCCTGCGGTGCTATAATCGCGAACCTCCGGGGATGGGCTCCACCACCGCTGCAGCAGTAGATTCCAGCGGCCCGCCGCCCTCCTCCTCGCCGGCGCGCGCATGTTCCATGCGTCCTTCCTGCGCTCTTCGCCTGATAAAGATTTATGCAGAAAAAAGTATTCATCAAAACCTTCGGCTGCCAGATGAACGAGTACGACTCGGACAAGATGGCCGACGTGCTCCATGTCGCCGAAGGCCTCGTCAAGACCGACCGTCCGGAAGAGGCCGACGTGATCCTGCTGAACACCTGCTCGATTCGCGAGAAGGCGCAGGAGAAAGTCTTTTCCGACCTCGGCCGCCTGCGCGCGCTCAAGAAGGAAAAACCCGACCTGCTCATCGGCGTGGGCGGCTGCGTGGCCTCGCAGGAAGGCGACGCCATCATCAAGCGCGCGCCCTTCGTGGACATGGTGTTCGGTCCGCAAACCCTGCATCGCCTGCCGCAGATGATTTCCGAGCGGCGCTACAGTGGCCGCCCGCAGGTGGACATCAGCTTCCCGGAGATCGAGAAGTTCGACCACCTGCCGCCGGCGCGCGTGGAGGGAGCGACCGCCTACGTCGCCATCATGGAAGGCTGCAGCAAGTATTGCAGCTACTGCGTGGTGCCCTATACGCGCGGCGAGGAAGTCTCGCGCCGCTTCGAGGATGTGCTGACCGAAGTGGCCGGACTGGCCGACCAGGGCGTCAAGGAAATCATGCTGCTGGGCCAGAACGTCAACGCCTATCGCGGCGTGATGGAAGATGGCGAGATCGCCGACTTCGCCCTGCTGATCGAATACATTGCCGAGCTGCCGGGCATCGAGCGCATCCGCTTCGTGACCAGCCATCCCAAGGAATTCTCGCAGCGCTTGATCGACACCTATGCCAAGGTGCCCAAGCTCTGCAATCACCTCTACCTGCCGGCACAGCATGGCTCGGACCGCACGCTGGCGGCAATGAAGCGCGGCTACACCGCGCTGGAATACAAGTCGGTGATCCGCCGCATGCGCAAGGTGCGTCCGGATATCACGGTGCAATCGGACTTCATCGTCGGTTTCCCCGGCGAGACCGAGGAAGATTTCGAAGCGCTCATGAAGCTGGTGGCCGATGTGGGCTTCGACAACAGTTTCTCCTTCATCTTCAGCCCGCGCCCCGGCACGCCGGCCGCCAACCTGGCCGACGACACCCCGCAGGAAGTCAAGCTGGCCCGCCTGCAGCGCCTGCAGGCTGCGCTCAACGACAACGCGGCAAAGATCAGTGCCGCGCAGGTCGGCACGGTGCAAAAGGTGCTGGTGGAAGGCGTTTCCAAGCGCCGCGAGCATGAGCTGCAAGGCCGTACCGAGAGCAACCGCGTGGTCAACTTCGACGGTGGCCCGAACGGCCAGCGCCTCATCGGCGAGATCATCGAGGTCCGCGTGACCGAAGCCTTCCCCTTCTCGCTGCGTGGCGAGATCGTGACCCGTCATTGATGATTCAATCCCCTCAACCGGAATCGTGCATTGAAAAAAATCCCCAACCAGCCTCATCACTTCACGCCCCAGCCGCTGGACAACCGGCGCCTGGCCAACCTGTGCGGTGCCCTCGATGAAAACCTGCGCCAGATTTCCGCTGCGCTGGATGTGACCATCTTCCGCCGGGGCGACCGCTTCGTGGTCACCGGCACCAACGCCGAACGCGCCGTGGAGGTGCTGGAGCGTTTCTACGAGAAGGCCGACCGTCCGGTGGCCGTGGACGATATCCAGCTGGCCCTGGTCGAGCAGCGCGCCAACGCCGCCGCCGATGAAGAAGCCGGCCTGCCGCCGCTGCCGGCGCGCCGTGGCAAGGCCGCTGCGACCGCCCCCGCTGCGGCTGCCGCCGACGACAAGGACAGCCAGGACCCGCTGCCCGAGAGCCCCATCCTGAAGACCCGCAAGCACGACCTGCGCGGACGCACGCCGCACCAGAGCCAGTACCTCAACGCCATCCTGGAACACGACATCACCTTCGGTGTCGGCCCGGCCGGTACCGGCAAGACCTACCTGGCGGTGGCCTGTGCGGTCGATGCGCTGGAGCGCGATGCCGTGCAGCGCATCGTGCTCACGCGCCCGGCCGTGGAAGCGGGCGAGCGCCTGGGCTTCCTGCCGGGCGACCTGGCGCAGAAGGTCGACCCCTACCTGCGTCCGCTGTATGACGCGCTGTACGACCTGCTGGGCTTCGACCGCACGCAGAAGCTCTTCGAGAAGCAGGCCATCGAGATCGCCCCGCTGGCGTACATGCGCGGCCGCACGCTCAATCACGCCTTCATCATTCTCGACGAGGCGCAGAACACCACGCCGGAACAGATGAAGATGTTCCTGACCCGCATCGGTTTCGGCAGCAAGGCCGTCATCACCGGCGACGTCACCCAGGTCGACCTGCATCACGGCCAGAAGAGCGGCCTGGTCGATGCGCTGTCGGTGCTGCATGACGTGCGCGGCATCGCCTTTTCGCGCTTCACCAGTGCCGACGTGGTCCGCCATCCGCTGGTGGCACGCATCGTCGATGCCTATGATGCCGCCGGCAACCCTCGCCCCGATACCGCGCGCGCCACTGCCCGCACTGCCACCAATCTCCTGACCAAATCCGCCAAGCCGCGCCATGCCAAAACATAAACTCACGCTGTCGGTGCAATATGCCGACGACCGCCTCAAAGACAGCATCACCCGCCCTCTCCTGCGCCGCTGGGTGCAGGCCGCCCTGTTTGCGCCGGCCGAACTGACGCTGCGTTTCGTCGGTTCCGAAGAAGGCCGTGACCTGAACCGTGACTATCGCGGCAAGGACTACGCCACCAACGTGCTGACCTTCGCTTATACGGAAGACGAAGACAGCGAAGTCACCGAGGCCGACATCATCTTCTGCACCGATGTGCTGGAGAAGGAAGCCGCCGAGCAGAAGAAGACCGTGGAAGAGCACACCGCCCATCTGGTCGTGCATGGCGTGCTGCACGCGCAGGGTTATGACCACGAGGACGACGAGGAAGCCAACGAGATGGAAGCGCTGGAAACCGAGATCCTCGCCACCCTCGGCTACGACAATCCCTACAAGTCACGCTGAACCAGGACACTGTCTTGCCGCTTCGGCAAGACAGCCTGGTGTTGCAAACAAGACGGTCTGCTGCGGCAGGCCGTTTTTGTTTCCGGCGCGGTTTCATTTTTGTTGCTTTGCCTCAAGCCATTGCCGGTTTATCACGCCAAAAAGTAATCGGTTTTTCCGATGCGATCATCGATTTTTTCGCTTTCATGATGCAGTGACAATTTACTCGTGAATTTTCCCTGAGTTTTAACTAGGCAATTCAGGAAAAGCCCGATGGGACGCGGACTCCGGCTGAACGAGAATGCTTACACACAAATTAAACCCATCGGGGAGGATGTCATGAAGAACCTGAAGATCGGCCATCGTCTTGGCCTTGGCTTTGCCGCCGTACTGGTCCTGCTGGTGGCGGTGGCCACCTTCGGCCTGCAGCAAGTCTCGCGCCTGAATGATCGTATCGTCTTCCTGACCTCCATCGATGAGGGCAAGCTCGAAGCGCTTTCCAAAGTGCAATTCGCCGTCGGCCTGCGCGCCATTGCAGCACGCAACCTGACGTTGGTCGGTGGGACCGCGGAACAGAAAGGCGATGTCGACCTGGTCGGCAGCGCCCAGAAAGAGATCGAATCCGGCATGGCCGAACTGACCCGCCTGATGCAGGACCCGGCGACCACGCCGCAAGAGCGCGAGATGCTGGAGCAACTGCGCAAGCTGGAAGCGCAATACCTGCCGGTGGCCGTCAACATAGTCAAGCTGGCAACCGCGCAACAGACTGATGCGGCCCGCGCCTCGCTGGTCAAGGATTGCATGCCCATTCTCAAGCAGGTGATTGCCCACGTGGAGCAATTCAACAAGCTGCTGCGCAAGAATTCCGCGGCCAATGTGGACGCTGCCGAAGCCGCCTACGCCATGGCCAAGTGGACCATGATGGGGGCCAGCCTCGCAGCCCTGGCCTTGGGCGGCCTGATCGCCTGGCTGCTGACCCGCTCGATCTCCCGTCCCCTGGCCCAGGCCGTGAGCGTGGCGCAGAGCGTGCAATCGGGCGATCTGGGCAGCCGCATCGAAGTCACCAGCAAGGATGAGCTGGGCCAACTGATGGCCGCACTCAAGGGCATGAATGACAGCCTGGTGGCCATCGTCGGTGAAGTCCGCCAAGGGACCGATACCATCGCCGTGGCTTCCGATGAAATCAAGCGCGGCAACATGGATCTGTCCCACCGCACCGAGCAGCAAGCCGGTTCGCTCCAGGAAACCGCCTCGGCGATGGAGCAGCTCACTGCCACCGTCAAGCAGACCTCCGACAATGCCCGCGAAGCCAAGCGCCTGGCCGACAACGCATCGGACGTCGCCAGCAAGGGCGGCGCGGCCGTCGGCCGCGTGGTGGAAACCATGCACGCCATCAGCACCTCTTCGCACAAGATCGTGGACATCATCAGCGTGATCGACGGCATCGCTTTCCAGACCAACATCCTGGCCCTGAACGCTGCAGTGGAGGCGGCCCGTGCCGGTGAGCAGGGACGCGGCTTTGCGGTGGTCGCTTCGGAAGTGCGCTCGCTGGCCCAGCGCTCGGCTGTTGCCGCCAAGGAAATCGAGGCGCTCATCAATGAATCGGTCGCCAAGGTCGCCACCGGCGAGAAGCAGGTCAGCGAAGCCGGCTCGACCATGGATGAGGTGGTCAAGAGCATCCGGAGCGTGACCCACATCGTGCAGGACATCAGCGCCGCCAGCGCCGAGCAGACCGCCGGCCTGGAACAGATCAACAATGCCGTGGCCCGGATCGATGAGACCACCCAGCAGAACGCAGCCCTGGTGGAACAGGCTGCCGCGGCCGCCGCGTCCATGCAGCAACAGAGCGTGGCGCTGACCGATGTGGTGAGCATCTTCAAGCTCACGGCCGAGCAGGCCGGCCCGACCGCAGTGCGCGCCCAGCAGGCTGCCGTGCACTATTCCCAGGATGCGGCGATGCCGGCCCTGAGCTACGCCTGAGCACCAGAGAGCAGATTTTCCCTGAGGGTGTATTTGCCGGCATCGTGGATGCCGGCTTTTTTTTGCATGCAGCAGCGGCAACGCGGCATAGTGATTTCCAGCAGGCAAGCGGGGCGGCAGGCCGCTGTGGCGGGCCCTTTAGTGGACTTGTCACATAATTGTTGTATCCTATGGCTCTTCGAAACTACGTCGGGCTCGCGCCTAACGCCATGCAAGATCACCCTAGTAGCGTCAAGTCTGACGCTAAACCCCATCGTTCCCTGTTTGAACGACTCACCGCACTGATTTCCCCCGAGCCCGAGAACCGGGCAGAACTGCTCGAAGTGTTGCACGACGCCCATGAGCGCAATCTCATCGACGCCGATGCGCTGTCGATGATCGAAGGCGTGTTCCAGGTCTCCGACCTGGCGGTGCGCGACATCATGGTGCCGCGCTCGCAGATGGACACCATCGACATTTCCAAGCCGATCGAAACCTGGATGCCGGAAGTACTGGCCACCTCCCACTCGCGCTTCCCCGCCGTGGATGGCGAGCGCGACAAGGTCATCGGCATCCTGCTGGCCAAGGACCTGCTGCGTTACTACGCCGAGGAATCCTTCGACGTGCGCGACATGCTGCGTCCGGCCATCTTCATTCCCGAATCCAAGCGCTTGAACGTGCTGCTGCGCGACTTCCGCGCCAACCGCAACCACATGGCCGTGGTGGTGGACGAATACGGCGGCGTGGCCGGCTTGATCACCATCGAGGATGTGCTGGAACAGATCGTCGGCGACATCGAGGACGAATACGATTTCGATGAAGCCGAAGACAATGTGCTGGCCCTGAAGGATGGCCCGCACGGTGCGCGCTGGCGCGTGAAAGCCCTGACCGAGATCGAGCAGTTCAACGCGGAAGTGGGCAGCCGCTTCTCCGACGAAGACGCCGACACCATCGGCGGACTGGTCGCCAATCACGTGGGCCGCGTGCCGCGCAAGGGCGATGAATTCGACATCGACGGCCTGCACTTCGAAGTGCTGCGCGCCGATGCGCGCCAGGTGCATGTGCTGCTGGTGTCCAAGCTGCCGCCGGCACCGCTGGACGACGAGTGAATCGCCTGACCTGCCTGTCGTTGCAACCGTGACTTCCCCCTCCCCCCAAGACTTGCCGCTGCCGCGCGGCGCCACCGCTGCGCGCGGTCGCCTCGGCACGGCGCTGGCCTTGCTGCTGCCGGTGGCCGCAGGTGCGATCAACGTCTTCGCCTTCGCCCCGTTCAAGCTGTGGCCCTTGCAGGTCCTGGCCTTGGCCTGGCTGTTCCATGGCGTGCTGGCGCAACCGCAAGCCTCTACCGGCCGCCACTTCGCGCGCGGCTGGCTGTACGGTTTCGGCTGGGCGGCGGCGGGGGTGCACTGGCTCTACATCAGCATGCACGACTACGGTGGCATGCCGGGCTGGATGGCCGCACTGGCGGTGGGCTTGCTGGCGCTCTACCTGGGTCTGTATGCCGGGGCTGCCACGGCGTTCGCAGGCTGGCTGCGCCATCGCTGGTCGTCCTCGCCGCTGGTGCTGGCGCTGTTCATGCTGCCGGCGCTGTGGGCGCTGTCGGAATGGGCACGCGGCTGGGTCTTCACGGGATTCCCCTGGCTGATCTCGGGCTATGCACATACGGCCGGCCCGCTGGCAGGATTCGCCCCGGTGGGCGGCGTCTATTTCGTCGGCTGGGTCGCGGCGCTCATCGCAGGCAGCCTGGCGCTGCTGTGGATGGGCCTCGTACGCAAGGGAGTGGCCGGTACCGGCCAGCGCATCGTGCTGCCGCTGTGTGCTGCGGCCCTGCTGTGCGCGGGTGGTGTGGCCTTGCGGCTGGTGCACTGGACCACGCCCCAAGGCCAGCCGATCACGGTGCGCCTGCTGCAGGGGAACATCCCGCAGGAAATGAAATTCTCCAACGATGCGCTGGTCTCCACGCTGGGCATGTATGAACAAATGATCAGCGCCGCCCCGGCCGACCTGATCGCCACCCCGGAAACCGCCATCCCGCTGCTGCCGCAGCAATTGCCGCCGGATTACCTGGAGCGCATCGCCCGCTTCGCGCAAAACAGCGGCAGCCATCTGGCGCTGGGCATTCCGCTCTCCGATGGTCCGCAACTGTATGCCAATTCGGTGCTGGGCTTCGGCCCCGGAGTGGGCTCGGCCTTGATGCCCTACCGCTACGACAAGCACCACCTGGTGCCCTTCGGCGAATTCATCCCGCCGGGCTTCCGCTGGTTCGTCGACCTGATGCACATCCCGCTGGGCGACATGACGCGCGGCGCGCCGGTGCAGTCGCCCTTCGGCGTGAAGGACCAGTGGGTGCTGCCCAACATCTGCTACGAAGATCTGTTTGGCGAAGAAATCGCCGGCCAGTTGCGCGATGCCTACCGCGCCGGCCAGCCGCAGGCCAGCCTGTTGCTGAACCTGTCCAACATCGCCTGGTTCGGCAATTCGATCGCCCTGCCCCAGCACCTGCAGATCTCGCAGATGCGTACGCTGGAAACCGGCCGCCCGATGCTGCGCGCGACCAACACCGGGGCCACTGCCGTGATCCTGCCGGGCGGCGCGGTCAGCGAGCTGCCGCCCTATACGCGCGGCGTGCTCTCCGGCCAGGTGCAGGGCTATGGCGGCCAGACCCCCTACATTCTGCTGGGCAACAAGCTCATCGTCGGGCTGGCGCTGCTGATGCTGCTGCTGGCCTGGGGCCGCAACAAGGCCGCGCGCATCCGCCACTGATCTCCCATGCCAGGGGCCGGCAGTGCCGCGCCCTGGCAAAACCGGGTCAAACGCCCCAAAAGGCGCTAAAATCCAAGGTTTTCGCAATTCCTCCGCCGGTTCGCCAGGCCACCACACACGATGCTGACATTTCAACAAATCATCCTCAAGTTGCAAGAATATTGGGACGCCCAAGGCTGCGCACTGCTGCAGCCCTACGACATGGAAGTCGGCGCCGGCACTTCGCACACGGCAACCTTCCTGCGCGCGATCGGCCCGGAACCGTGGCGCGCCGCCTACGTCCAGCCCTCGCGCCGCCCCAAGGATGGCCGCTACGGCGAAAACCCCAACCGCATGCAGCACTACTACCAGTACCAGGTGGTCCTCAAGCCGGCGCCGGAAAACATCCTGGACCTGTACCTGGGCTCGCTGGAAGCGCTGGGACTGGACCTGAAGCAAAACGACGTACGTTTCGTCGAGGATGACTGGGAAAACCCCACCCTGGGCGCCTGGGGCCTGGGTTGGGAAGTCTGGCTCAATGGCATGGAAGTGACGCAATTCACCTACTTCCAGCAGGTCGGCGGCCTCGACTGCAAGCCGGTGCTGGGAGAAATCACCTACGGCATCGAGCGCCTGGCGATGTACCTGCAGGGCGTGGAAAACGTCTACGACCTGGTCTGGACCGAATGGACCGAGAACGGTGTCAAGAAGCACCTGACCTATGGCGACGTGTTCCACCAGAATGAAGTGGAACAATCCACCTTCAACTTCGAGTACTCGAACACCGACTTCCTGTTCTCGCTGTTCACCAATTACGAAGCCGAAGCCAAGCGCCTGATGGAAGTGCCGCTGGCACTGCCGGCCTACGAGCAGGTGCTCAAGGCCGCCCACACCTTCAACATGCTCGACGCCCGTGGCGCCATCTCGGTCACCGAGCGCGCCGCCTACATCGGCCGCATCCGCAATCTTTCGCGGGCGGTGGCGCAGGCCTACTTCGAATCGCGCGAGCGCCTGGGCTTCCCGATGCTGGGCCAGGCACCGGCACAAGCTGCCGCCTGAGCCGCAGCGACATGACATGATGCGGCGCCGGTTGACTTGACCGGCGTCCCGAGCAAGACAGCAAGACAGACAACATGAACCAGACACTCCTCGTAGAACTCGTCACCGAAGAACTCCCGCCGAAGGCGCTGGCCAAACTGGGCGATGCGTTCGCCAACGGCATCTTCAATGGCCTGCAAAGCCGCGGCTATCTCGATACCGGCGCTGCCGCCACTGCCTATGCGACCCCGCGTCGCCTGGCCGTCTCCATCACCCAAGTGCGCGCCGCCTCGCCGGACAAATCGATCCGCGAAAAGGTGCTGCCGGTGGCCGTCGCACTGGACGCCGAAGGCCGCCCGTCGGCACCGCTGGTGAAGAAGCTGGCTGCACTGGCCGCCTCCACCGGTGCCACCGTCATCACCCCGGACCAGCTGGAACGCGCCCAGGATGGCAAGGCCGAGAGCTTCTTCTACACCTATACCGCCAAGGGTTCGGCCCTGGCCGTGGGCCTGCAGGCTGCGCTCGATGAGAGCCTGTCCAAGCTGCCCATCCCCAAGGTCATGAGCTACCAGCGCCAGTTCGGCCGCGCCGCCGGTGAGACCGTGCACTTCGTGCGTCCGGCCCACTACCTCGTGGCACTGCTGGGCAAAGACGTGGTGCCGATCAATACGCTGGGCCTGGATGCCGGCCGTACCACCCTGGGCCATCGCTTCCTGTCCTCGGGCGCGCAGCAGATCGCCTCGCCCGATGCCTACGTCGAGGCACTGGCCACACAAGGCAAGGTCATCGCCAGCTTCACCGAGCGCCGCGAAAAGATCCGCACTGCGCTGCTGGCCAAGGCCGGTGGCGATCAAGTGCTGATGCCGGAATCGCTGCTGGACGAAGTCACTGCACTGGTGGAATGGCCGGTGGTCTATGAATGCAAGTTCGAGGATGAATTCCTGGCCGTGCCGCAGGAATGCCTGATCCTGACCATGCAGACCAACCAGAAATATTTCGCACTGACCGACGCCGATGGCCGCCTGCGTTCGCGCTTCCTGATCGTCTCCAACCTGGAGACCGATCGCCCCGAACATATCATCGGCGGCAACGAGCGCGTGGTGCGTCCGCGCCTGTCGGATGCCAAGTTCTTCTTCGAGCAGGACAAGAAAAAATCCCTGGCCGATCGCGTGCCGCAACTGGCCAACGTGGTCTACCACAACAAGCTGGGCAACCAGCTGCAGCGCACCGAGCGCGTGCAGGCACTGGCCGGCAAAATTGCCAGCCTGCTGGGCGGCGACGTCAAGCTGGCCGAGCGCGGCGCACTGCTGGCCAAGGCCGACCTGCTGACCGACATGGTCGGTGAATTCCCCGAGCTGCAAGGCATCATGGGCACGTACTACGCGCGTCATGATGGCGAGCCGGACGAAGTGGCATTGGCCGCCTCCGAACATTACCAGCCGCGCTTTGCCGGCGATGCCCTGCCGACCACTGCCACCGGCACCGCCGTGGCCCTGGCCGACAAGCTGGAAACCCTGGTCGGCATCTGGGGCATCGGCCTGCAGCCCACCGGCGACAAGGATCCGTTCGCCCTGCGCCGCCATGCCCTGGGCGTGCTGCGCATGCTGGTCGAAAAGCGCCTGCCGCTGTCGCTGGCCGCCTTGCTGGACGCCGCCGCGGAACTGTTCGCCGGCAACGCCAATTTCAAGGACCCGCGCGCTGATGTGCAGGCCTTCATCTACGACCGCCTGCGCGGCCTGCTGCGCGAGCGCGGCTTTGCGCAGAACGAAGTCGAAGCCGTGGTGGCCCAGCAGCCCGACGTGCTGGACAACGTGGTGGAACGCCTGCAAGCCGTGCAAGCCTTCGCCGCCTTGCCGGAAGCCGAGGCCCTGGCCGCCGCCAACAAGCGCATCACCAACATCCTGAAGAAGATCGAAGGCGTGGCCATCGATGTCCACGGTGCCGTGCAGGAAAGCCTGTTGCAGGAAGCCGCCGAGCAGGGCCTGTTCGCGGCCATGCAGACCACGCGTCCGCAGGTGCAGGCGGCCTATGCAGCGGGTGACTTCGCCGGCGCACTCAAGGCCCTGGCGCAGCTGCGCCAGAACGTCGACGCCTTCTTCAACGACGTGATGGTCAATGCCGAGGATGAGCAGCTGCGCAAGAATCGCCAGGCCCTGCTGGCATCGCTGCATGGCATGCTCAACCAGGTGGCCGATATTTCCAAGCTGGCGGCGTAATCCATCCCGCTACCGGCTGTCGCACACGCAACACCGATCCGCCGCGCACGGGCTTGTCCTGGCGCGGCGGTATTCATGAAGGAAAGCAGGAATGAAACTGATCATTCTCGACCGCGATGGCGTCATCAACCACGATTCCGATGCCTTCATCAAGTCGCCCGACGAGTGGATCCCCATCAAGGGTTCGCTGGAAGCCATCGCGCGCCTGAACCAGGCCGGCTATCGCGTGGTGGTGGCCACCAACCAGTCCGGCGTGGCGCGCGGCTTGTTCGACATCAAGACCCTCAACGCCATCCACCAGAAGATGCACAATGCGGCCCAGCAGGCCGGTGCCGATATCGACGCGGTGTTCTTCTGCCCGCACTCGGCCGATGACAATTGCGATTGCCGCAAGCCCAAGCCGGGCATGTTCCACGAGATCGCCAAGCGCTTCAACATCAGCCTGCGCGGTGGCGTGGCGACCGTGGGCGATTCGCTGCGCGACCTGCAGGCCGGCTATGTGGCCGGCTGTGCGCCCTACCTGGTGCTGACCGGCAAGGGCGAGAAGACCCAGGCCAAGGGCGGCTTGCCGCCGGGTACGCTGGTGTTCCCGGATTTATCGGCGGTGGTTGATTTCATTCTGAAGTCGCCCGTCGGGGTCTCGGTATAGTGCCGTCACTGCGACCGCGCAGCCAACCCCATTCATTACAACAACATGCTTCGGCATGGGAGAAACAATTTTGCGCCTTGTCCTGATTCTGCGTTCGGTGGTCTTCATGGTCCTGATGGCCGTGGCCACCATCATCTGGTCCTTCGCCTGCCTGCTGTCGGCCCCCTTCCCTTACGCCCAGCGCTACTGGTGGACGTCACGCTGGAACGTCTTCGTGATCTGGACCGCGCGCGTCATCTGCGGCATCCGCTACGAAATGCGCGGCACCGAGAACCTGCCTGATGCGCCGGTGATCCTGCTCTCCAAGCACCAGTCGGCCTGGGAAACCATCTTCTACGTCATCAACATGCCGCGTCCGCTGGTGTTCGTGTTCAAGAAGGAGCTGACCTACATCCCCTTCTTCGGCTGGGGCATCGGGCTCTTGCGCATGATTCCTATCGATCGCAAGAAAGGCCGCGACGCCTTTGCGCAGGTGCTGGAACATGGCCGCCGCCGTCTGCGCGATGGCCAGTGGATCGTGATGTTCCCGGAAGGCACGCGCACCCCCGTGGGCTCGCAGGGCAAGTACAAGGCCGGTGGTTCGCGCCTGGCCGTGGAAACCAATACGCTGGTGGTGCCGGTGGCGGTGAACTCGGGCGAGTGCTGGCCCAAGGGCAGCTTCGTCAAGAAACCGGGTGTCATCACGGTCTCGATCGGCAAGCCGATTTCGCCGGAAGGATTGAATCCCCAGGAGTTGAACGAGCGCGTCGAAAATTGGATAGAATCCGAGATGCGCGTGATTTCGCCGGACGTCTACAAAAACAGCGCGCCCCGGCCGGCCGCCTCGACTGCATCGCAGTAATGCCGCGCGGCCAACTCCTTAGCCAACAGCAACACAGGACGCCGCGACTGCCTTGATACTGCTCCGCAAACCCAAACCCAATCCCGACCAGCTCTCGCTGCAACTGGATTTGTTTGGCGCGCCCGCCGCTGCCCCGGCAGCGGCGCCCGTCGATCCGGGCCCGGCGCTTCCCTCGCCGACGGTGCAACCGCCGCTCATCGTGACACCGCATCCGGTCGTCCATGCGGCACCGCTGCCGCCGCCCCTGATTGCCGAACCGCCCGCACCACCCTCACCTCCCAGCCCGCTGCTGGCCCCGCCGACCACGGCCCGTCCGGCCGACGGCAAGCGCCGCATCCAGCTGGGCGAGCACACCATCGATTTTGCGCTGCTGCGTTCCAAGCGCCGCACCATCGGTTTCCTGGTCAGTGACGAAGGCCTGCGTGTGACCGCCCCCAAGTGGGTGACCTTGGCCGAGATCGACAACGCCATCCGCGAGAAGCAGCGCTGGATCCTGACCAAACTCAACGAGCGCCGCGAGCGTTCGGCGCGCCGCCTGCAACCGCAGATGCAATGGCGCGATGGCGCCACCCTGCCCTATCTGGGCGCGGACATCACGCTGCGCATCCGCACCGGCCAGCGCCAGGCGGTGTTGCTCGACGAAGTCACGCGCGAACTCAACATCAGCCTGCCGGCCGACGCCGGCGAGCAGCAATTGAAGGACCGCGTGCAGGGATGGATACAGGCGCGCGCCGAAGAACTGTTCGGCAAGCGGCTCATGATCTATGCCGAGAAGCTGGGCGTGCAATATCGTTCCTACGCACTGTCCTCGGCCACCACGCAATGGGGCTCCTGCACCTCGGATGCGCGCATCCGCCTGAACTGGCGGCTGATGCATTTCGCCCTGCCGCTGATCGATTACGTGATCGCGCACGAGCTGGCGCACCTGCGCGAGATGAACCACAGCCCGCGCTTCTGGGCCACGGTGCAATCGATCTTCCCTGAATTCGAGTCGGCCAAGAAGGCCTTGCGCGACAGCGCTCCCGAGACCCTGCCGATCTTCTGAACGGCCGGGCCCCGCCCTCGCTCACTCAGAAGCGCACGTTCACGCCCACGTCCAGCGAGCGCCCGTAGCCCGGCAAGGCTTGCAGGCTGCCGCTCTTGGCCTTGGCCAATCCCGACAGGTAGACCCCGCCCAGCGCATCGGCGTAGTTGCGATTGAACAGGTTGCTGATGCCTGCACTGACACTGATGGCCTGGTTGAACTGATAGCTGCTGCGCAGGTTGAAGACGGTATAGCTGGCGGTGACCGGCTCCAGGCGACTGCTGTCCACCAGCGTCTTGCGTGCGACGTAATTGACTTCCGCACGATGGGTCCACGCGCCCTGCTGCTGCTCCAGCGCGGCCAGCACATTGAAGGGCATCATGTGATACAGGTTGCCGCCATCGACACGCTTGCCGCGCGTGAGGCCGGCCTTGCCGGTGAAGGCGATGTCCCCCAGCCCGGCGGTCCGCAACAGCGGCCACTTCCACGAGGCGTTGATGCCATACAGGCGGGCATCGTGATTGGCGAATTGCAGCAGCGCACCCGATGCGGTGCTGACGCTGTAGGGATTGAAGCGGCCGATGACATCGGCATCGATGTAGTTCTCGACGTAGCTGAAATACGGCGTCAGCTTGAAGAACCAGCGTGGCTCGCTGCCCTCCTTGTCTGCCGCATGCCAGTCAGCGGTGGCTGAGAGCGTATGCGCCACTTCCGGCTTGAGATCGATGTTGCCGACATAGCCGTTGCCGTCGCCGAACCAGTTGGTCATGGTCATGGCCATGGTGCCGCGGCCCCAGGTGTAGCGCTCGTAAAGATTGGGCGAACGCGTCTTGCGGGCATAGCCGACTTCCCAGGTCTGGCCGGCGTCAGGGGTGAAGCGTGCCAGCGCAGTGAGGTCGATGTTGTTGTCGGTCTTGGCATGGCCGCGTGCATTGAAGGCGTTGGCCGCCGTCAGGTCAGCCATGTTCATCATGTTGGTGCCATAGGATTGCACGTTGCCGGCATCGGTCTTGACCAGCTCGTCGCGCACCCCCACGATCGTGCTCCAGCGTTCATTCAATTTGCCCTCCCACTCCACGAAGAGGGCGTAGCGATCGCGCTTGCCGTCATTGATGTTCACATAGGTCCGGGGGCCCATCATCATCGAGCCCGGTACGGCCGGCCAGTCGTCATCCAGATGGAAGCTGTGGTACTCGTTGCCCACGCGCAGTACGCTGCTGCCCTCGGGGGCGAGATCGATATCTGCCCGCAGCGTGTAGCCGATGTCACGGCCCCGCGTCTGCATGGGCATGGTACCGGTGCGCTCGGCACTGAAGAATCCCATCTCATGCCCGGTGCGCTGCCAGTACACGCGGCCCAGCAGCTTGCCCCAGTCGAAGCGGCGCTCATAGCCCAGGTTGGCGAAGGTGGAGCGGTTGCCGGTCATGTCCATGTACTGGTTCGGGAAACCCTGGTAAGGGATGTATTGCTGCCCGGCCTTGAACACCAGTTGCTGTCCGTCGCCGCGCGCGGCCACCGTCACCGCGTGGTTGTTGCTCTCGAACTGGCTGCCCAGGACTTTGTCGCCACGGCCGTTGACGTAGCTCTCGGCCCGCGACCGGCTGGCGACGTAATGGACCGAGAGACTGTCGCTGGCTACCGTCCCCTCCACCGACGCCGACACTTCCGAATTGACGCTGCGTGCGGCCACCGAAAAGCCCCCCTTGGTCAGCAGCGCGCCGGGCTGCGCCGCGAATTGCGGTGCCGGCGCCGCCAGTTCGATGGTGCCACCAATGCTGTCGCCACCGACGCTGACCGGCGTAATGCCGGCCATCACGCGCGTCATCCCCACCTGCGCTGGCGGCATGTAGGACATGGGTGCGTTCATCTGGTTGCCGCAGGCGGCGGTGACCTCCATGCCATCGAGGCGAATCTTGAGGCGATCGGCAGCGAAGCCATTGAGGACCGGCAACGCCGACACACCGCCCGCTGCAGCGCTGGCGTAACCGGGTTGATCGGCCAGCAGCGCAGCGCTGTCGGCGCTGAGCGGAGCGCTTGCAGCGGGCTTGTCGCCGCGCACGGTGACGGTCGGCAAGGGTGCATTGGCCGCATCAGGAGTGGTCTGGGCCAGAGCGTGGCCGCAAGCGCTGAAGGCCAGCGCAATGGCGCAGGCACAAGGAGTGAGTTGCATGGAAATCCCCGGGGTTGTCGTTATCGGTCTGCCGGTCTGCGCAGGCAGGTGCAGCGGGCGATTATGGCCAAGCAAAACGACGAGGGAGTGCGACATATTGTCGCGCGCGGCACGACAGAATGACGAAAGCGGCGCGCAAGCGCCCGGGGAGCGGGTGTCGGCGGCTGCGTCAAATTGACGCAGCCTTTCGACGATGTGTAGCGTCAGTGCTTGAGATAGCGTTCGGCCAGCGTCTCGTACAGCGGCGGGGCGAACACCTTGGAGACTGCAGAGGCAATCAGGGCGGTGGCCATCAGCGAGATCACCAGCGCATGGCCGTCGACCATTTCCATCACGATCACGAAGGCGGTGATCGGTGATTGCGTCACGGCCGCAAGGTAGCCCACCATGGCCAGCGCCACCAGCATCGGCAGCGAGGTGCCACCGAAGAGCAGGTGCAACAGGTTGCCGAAGCCGGCGCCGATGGACAGCGAAGGCGCGAAGATGCCGCCCGGCAGGCCCGGCAGGTAGGAGCCGATCATGGAGGCGAACTTGAGGAAGGGATAGAACACCGACAGGCCCTGCCCGTCATTGAGCAGGCCATGCGCCTGTTCGTAGCCGCTGCCGAAGGTGGCTCCGCCGGCGGCCACGCCGATGACCGCGACGATGAAACCGCACAGTGCCGCGAACACCACCGGACGTTCGGCGCGCAACGTCACGACGGGGGCCGGAATCCAGCGCGCAGGATTGAGGATGAGCCAGCAGAAGAGTCCACCGGCCACGCCCATCAGCACCGCGGTCACGATCACGGCAAGGATCAGGCGGCCACTGGTTTCGCCAGGGAAGGCAATCGAGCCGAAGTAGGTGTAGTTGCCATTGATCGACAGCGCCACCAGGCCGGCGAAGATGATGGTGGTGATGACCACGCCGCTGGCGCGCTGTTCAAAGCTGCGCGAAAGTTCCTCGATGGCGAAGACGATGCCGGCCAGCGGTGTATTGAAGGCCGCCGCCAGGCCGGCGGCGGCACCGGCCAGGATCAGGCGGCGTTCCATGTGCTCGTATCCGGCCGGATACAGGCGGCGCAGGTTGACCATGATGGCCGCACCGATCTGCACCGTCGGTCCTTCGCGGCCGATGGTCATGCCGCCGGCGATGGCCACCACCGACAGCACGATCTTGCCGACCAGTACGCGGATCGACAGGAGAACGCTGCTACGTTCAGTGGTATCCCCATGCAGGGTGGCGATGGCCTGCGGGATGCCGCTGCCTTCCGAGCCGGGGAAGTAGCGGCGGGTGAGCCACACGCAGGCGGCACAGACGGCAGGCGTCAGCAGCAGCGGCAGCCAGGGCGACCTGTGCTCGATGCTGCGAAAGACGCCGAATCCGATCTCGATGGCCTGTGCGTAAAGAACCGCGACCAGGCCGACGATGATGGCGCCGCTCCAGAGGATGCCGTATTCGACCCACAGCCGGCGCAGGTGACTTTTGGAGAGTTGATAGAGGCTCAATTGGCGTTCCTGTTGTTGTTCTGTTGATGCGTTGATGCGTTGATGCGTGGTTGTGCGGATGCAGCCATGCATCCTCATGGACACGTCCCGCGTGGCAGAAATCCCGTCGCCCGAACGCACCATGAAAAAAGCCCGCGTGAGCGGGCTGACAGGCTGACAGCGGCTTGCCTCAATCGGCGGCGCTGTAGTGTTCCTTCTTCTGGATGAACTCGATCTTGTAGCCATCCGGGTCGGTGACGAAGGCAATCACGGTCTTGCCGTGCTTCATCGGACCGGCCTCGCGGGTGACCGCGCCACCCTTGGCCTTGACCGCCTCACAGGCAGCATAGGCATCGTCGACCTCGATGGCGATGTGGCCGTAGCCGGTGCCCAGGTCATAGGATTCGGTATCCCAGTTGTGGGTCAGTTCGAGCACGGTGTGATCGCGTTCTTCGCCGTAACCGACGAAGGCCAGCGTGAACTTGCCGTCCGGATAGTCATTCCTGCGCAGCAGTTTCATGCCCAGCACCTGGGTATAAAAATCGATGGAACGGTCCAGATTTCCCACGCGCAGCATCGTATGCAACATTCTCACTTGGCGACTCCTTTTCATGGCTAACGTGAAGCAAGCCGACATTATCCCTGATTTGCCGAGCGCTCGCCCAGCGCCGGCCAGGCTCGCGCTGGCACACGCTGCGCGCTGTCAGTCCTGGTCGGTGCCGCGCAAGCGGTGGATCTGCTCTTCCAGGGTGTTGATGCGGTACTGCAGCCGGCGCTCGGTGCTGATATCGACGATGACGCCATACCAGCGCACGATGCGTCCCTCGCCATCGCGGCGTGCGGCGAGGCGCGGCTGCGCATCCAGCGCCATTGGCCATCGGGCCAGAGGACCCGGAACTCGGCGCGGAACGGGCGCCCGGTCGGGATGTTGGCCAGCCATTCCTGGCGCACCCGCAAGCGGTCTTCCTCGGGCATGCGCGCCAGCCACTGCTGGTGCCGCTCTGCGGTGGTCAGCTCGGGCAGCCATTCGAAGGTCGGCCCGATGTAGTCGATCACGCCTTGCGCGTCCGCAGCCCACGGAATGTTGGGGCTCAGGTCGATGGCCCGATGGAAATGCTCTTCACTGTCGCGCACGGTGCGCTCGGCGCAGACCCGCGCCGTGATGTCCACGGCCGAGCCCGAGATGCCCAGCATTTCACCCAGATCGCTGCGCACCAGCTGGAAGGCCAGCAGCGAGGTGCGCCCGGTGCGTGAGTTGAAGAACTCCATGGGCGCGGGCGCTGCACCGTCGACCACCTCGGCCACCATCTGCAGCAGCGGCCGGTGTTCACTGCGGTCCAGCAGGTCGGTCACGGGACAGCCCTCCAGGTCGCTGCCGGCATTGCCACCGAGCAGGTCGATCATCATGGCATTGGCGCTGACCACGCGCAGCAGCGGGTCGAGGAAGCACAATCCCACCGGCGCGCTGCGGTAGAGCGAATCGAGCTGGTGCCAGCGCTGGAAGGGGGAGGTATCGATACCGGCACTGTGACGCTGCCACACGCCGCACTCACCGATCAGGCGAGCGGCCTCGGCCAGCGGGGCCGGCCGGCCGAGATGGAAGCCCTGCCCGAATTCGCAGCCCATGCGCTTCAACAGGTGGGCGTGATGTTCGGTTTCGATGCCTTCGGCCACTACGTGCATCTTCAGGCTCTGGCCCAGTCCGGCCACCGCCAGGACGATGCGGAAGTTGTCCGGATCCTGGTCCATGGTGCGCACGAAACTGGCGTCGATCTTGATCTCGTCGAAGGGATAGGACTGCAAGCGCGTCAGGCTCGAATAGCCGGTACCGAAATCATCGAGCGACAGGCTGGCACCCGCCTGGCGCGCGGCCAGGATGGTCTGCAGCGTGCGCTCGTGGTCCTGCACCAGCACCGTCTCGGTGATCTCCAGCTGCAGGCGCGACATGGGCAGGCCATGCGTGTGCATGACGGCGGCCAGCCGGTCCAGCAGGCTGGTGTCGAGGAACTGCCCAGGCGAGAGGTTGACCGCCAGCCGCAGTTCGGGGGGCCAGTGGCACAGGCTGGCGGCCACCGTATCGAGCAGCTTGAGCAACAGGGTGTCCAGCAGGCCGCCGCGTTCGGCCACGTCGATGAACTCGAGGGGAGAGACCACGCCGCGCTGCGGGCAGGTCCAGCGGGCCAGCATCTCGAACCCGGCAATGCGGCCGGTCCGCAGATGCACCAGGGGCTGCAGCGCGGGCCAAAGATGGCCGGCGTCGAGGGCGGTCCTGATGTCGTCGGCAGCGATGGGGGCCATCATCTGGAGTGCGTCTCCTTGCTGTTGGGCAATGCGCGCCATTTCGTCATTCTGACGAAACGACCAGGCTTATTATGCTGACAAAATGCCAATCGATTCGTCATTATGTAGCGTTTTACTGACGCTTAGCTTATTCGCTGTCTCCTTGCCTCCTCCTCGCTGTCTCCTCCCTGTCTTCTTATACGCGCCGACGAAAAAAAACGGGCAAGCCGCAAAGCTTGCCCGTTTCCCTCAAGATGGCTTGCGCCGGGATGTCCTGCCTGCTCCGGAGAGCTGATCCTCCGCCAACCTCAGCGGCCGTAGTAGGAGTAGTAATCCGGACGGTCGTCGTAGCGATAGGTGCGCACTTCGGTGCGCTCCACATAGCGCACCGGACGTGGCGGCGGCGGTGCGTAGTAACGCGGCTGCTCATAGACCACTTGCTGCGGCGGCTGGTAGTACACCGGCTGCGGGGCCTGGTAGTAGACCTGTTGCGGCGGGGCCTGGTAGACCGGCGCCGGTTGCGAGTTGGCGATCAGTGATCCGATGGCGACGGCACCGATGATACCGGCAGCAATCGCCACGCCGTTGCCGCCCCGGTCATGCGCCATCGCAGGCGTGCTGACGACGGCGGCCGAAGCCAGAAGAGTGGTGGCGATCAATACCGATGCGATTTTTTTGCTGGCCATGATTGGCTCCTGTCAAAGAAGTCCGCGATCTGTCGCGGCACGATTCCAATATAAGACAGGTTCAGCTTGAAACCACGGAATATGAAACTTCGTTACAGTTCTTACGGGTGGCGGCGCGGCTGTAATAAAGTGCAACAGCCGCGCTGCGCGCGCCGCACCGGCCTCAGGCCTGGCGTGCGGCCAGCAGGTTGGCCAGGGCCACGAACTGTTCCACCGGCACTGCTTCCGGGCGCGCCTGGGGATCGACGCCGGCCTGGCGCAATTCGTCTTCCGTGAAGAGGCCGGCCACGCAATTGCGGATCACCTTGCGGCGCTGGGAGAAGGCCTTGGTGACGACCTGCTCCAGCAGGGCCTGCTCGCAGGCCATGGGTTGCGCCAGCGGGATCATGCGCACGATGGCTGAGTCCACTTGCGGCGGCGGGTCGAAGGCGGCCGGCGGTACCACGAACAGCAGCTCCATGTGATAGCGCCACTGCAGCATCACCGACAGGCGGCCATAGGCCTTGCCGCCCGGCTCGGCAACCATGCGCTCGACCACCTCCTTCTGCAGCATGAAATGCTGGTCCTGCACCTGCGGGGCAATCTCGGCCAGGTGGAACAGCAAGGGGCTGGAAATGTTGTAGGGCAGGTTGCCGACCACACGCAGCTTGCGGCCTTCCGGCACCGGGATGCTGGCGAAATCGAACTTGAGGGCGTCAGCCGAATGCACGGTCAGGCGCTCGGCGCTGAACCGCTTCTTGAGGCGCTCGACCAGGTCGCGGTCCAGTTCCACCACGTGCAGGTGGCGCAGTTGTTCCAGCAGCAGCGCGGTCATGGCTGCCAGGCCCGGACCGATCTCGACCATGGCATCGTCGGCGGCGGGCGCGATGGAGCTGATGATGTCGTGCAGCACCACGTCATCGGTGAGGAAGTTCTGGCCGAAGCGTTTGCGCGGGATGTGTTTCATGGGAGTTCCAGTGGGTTCTTGCAATCTCAGGCGGCGGCCCGGCGGCGCGCCATGTCGGCGGCCGCGCGGATGGCCACGCACAGGCTGCCATGGTCGGCGTGGCCAAGGCCGGCAGCGGCCAGGTCCAGGGCCGTGCCATGGTCGACCGACGTGCGGATCAGGGGCAGCCCGAGGGTAATGTTGATGCCATGGCCGAAGCTGGCGAATTTCAGGACCGGCAGGCCCTGGTCGTGATACATGGCCAGGACGCAGTCGGCCTCTTCCAGGTATTTGGGCTGGAACAGGGTGTCGGCCGGATAGGGACCGCGTGCATCGATGCCGCGCGCACGGGCCGCCTCCAGGGCGGGCGCGATGACCTCGATTTCTTCGCGGCCCAGGTAGCCGTTCTCGCCGGCGTGCGGGTTCAGGCCCGTGACCAGGATGCGCGGCCGTGCGATGCCGAACTTCCCGCGCAGGTCTTCTTGCAGGATATCGAGCGTGCGCGCCAGGCTTTCGGCGGTGATCGCAGCGGGGACATCCTTCAAGGCCAGGTGCGTCGTCGCCAGGGCCACGCGCAGGTGCGGCGCATCGCCGCCGGCCAGCATCATCACCACTTGCGGCGTGCCGGTCACTTCCGCCAGGTATTCGGTGTGGCCGGTGAAGGCGACGCCGGCATCATTGATGGTGCTCTTCTGCAGGGGCGCGGTGACGATGGCGGCGAACGCGCCGGAGAGCGCGCCCTGCACCGCCAGGTCCAGCGTCTGCAGCACGGCGCGGCCATTGCGTGCATCCAGCATGCCGGCGCGCACCGGCTCGGCCACCGGGCAGTCGATCACGGTCAGGCAATCCACCGGGAAAGCGGGCAGGCCGCTGTTGCGCCAGGCCTGGATGGAGAGGGCCGCGACCCGCATCTGCGGATCGATCTCATAGGCCGTCTGCGCCAACAGGGCGGCATCGCCCAGCAGGATGCAGCGCGCTTCATGGCGCAGCTCCCAGGCGGCGCGCAGGGAAATTTCCGGACCGATGCCTGCCGGTTCGCCGCAGGTCAGCGCGAGGATGGGTCGGTTCATGGCGGTATCACTCATGGCCTGTGAAGGCAAAAACGGGCTTCAAAAAGGCAAGGGCCGGCAACAAGGCCGGCCTCTCTTGCACGCATGGGGACAGCCCGCTGGCCTCCCCTGCCGGTGCGGCGATCAGTCGTCGTTGCGATACTCGACGTAGGCGCGGTCGCGGATCTGGCGCATCCAGTCCTCGGTGGCTTCCTCGATCTTGCGGTCGCGGATGGCCTGGCGCGCGGCCTGGCGGGTGCGCTCCTTGGAGGCATCGTCGGTCTTGCGCTCGACCACCTGGATCAGGTGATAGCCGAACGGGGTTTCGATGGGCTGGCTGACTTCACCCGGCTTCAACTGGTCCATGGCGCGCTCGAACTCCGGGACGGTGTCGCCCGGGTAGATCCAGCCGAGGTCGCCGCCCTTGGAGGCGGACAGGTCATTGGAGTACAGCTTGGCCAGTTCTTCGAAGGTGGCCGAACCGTGGTCCAGGCGCTCCTTCAGCTCGGTCAGCTTGCGCTTGGCTTCGGCTGCCGTGACGACCTGGTTGACCTTGATGAGGATGTGGCGCACATGGGTCTGCTGCACGGCCGGAGCAGCCGCCTGGGTGTTGCCGGCAGCGCGGCGGCCGACCAGCTTGAGGATGTGGAAACCGTTGCCGCTCTTCAAGAGGCCGCTGACCTGGCCATCCTGCAACTTGGCCACGCCATCCAGGAACAGCTGCGGCAGGCGATCGGCCGGACGCCAGCCGAGGTCGCCGCCGGAGAGCGCGTCCGACGAATCGGAGTAGGCGGCAGCGGTCTTGGCGAAGTCGGCACCGGTCTTCAGCTGGCGCAGCACGTCTTCGGCGCGTTCACGGCGCGCGGCCAGTTGCTCGGGGCTGGCGTTCTCGGGTACGCGGATCAGGATCTGGGCGATGTCCAGTTCCTGGCGCTCACCACCGGCATTGGCTTCGGCAGCAAGGTAGTTGTCGATCTCGGACTCGGTGACCACCACCTTGTTGTCCACTTCACGCTCGCGCAGGCGCTGGCTCAGGATTTCGCGGCGGATCTCTTCGCGGAAGCTGGCGTAGTTCATGCCCTCGGCTTCGAGGCGGGTGCGGAATTCGGGGATGGACAGCTTGTTCTGCTCGGCGATGCGCTGCATCGCGCGGTCCAGCATGGCGTCGTCGACCACGATGCCGTTTTCCTTGGCCATCTGCGCCTGGGCGCGTTCGACGATCATGCGCTCGACCAGCTGGCGCACCAGCTGCTGGCGCGGCGGCAGCTGCACGTTCTGCGCGGCCATGCGCTTTTCCACGCTGGCCAGGCGCTCGGCGACTTCCTGGCGGGTGATGACTTCATTGTTGACCACCACCAGGATCGAATCCACCGGACGCGGCTCAACGCGTGCGCTGGCCGAAGCCGGCGCGGGGGCGGCAGGCGCCGCCGACACGGCAGGCTTGCTGGCGGCCGCAGCCGGCTTGGCGGCAGCCTTGGGCGCGCCCTTGGCGGGTGCAGCCGGCGCGCTGCCGGTGGTCTCCGGCGGAGTCACCGGGATGATGGTGGTGGCGAACTGCGCATGCGCATTGCTGATCACGCCCAGCATGCACAGCAGCGCGGTCACTGTTTTGGTTGTTGCGAGGAGTGGTGTACGCATATTACGCATGGACTAATCGTTGGTTCGAAAAAAGTTAGAAGTTGTTGCCGGTCATGGTGTCCGGCAGGTTCACGTTCTGGTAACCGGGCACGCTGCTCTTGATGGCATCCATGGGGTTGGAGCCGATCTTGGAAAGGCCATTGAGTTCGAGCTGGATGAAGAAGCCCGTCGACGCCTTGGTGGACGAGGTCGGGATGCGTTGCGCCACCACCCGGAAGACCCAGCAATCGGCCTTGTATTCGAAGCCGGCCAGGCCTTCGGCCACGGTGCGGTCGGGAATGGAGTAGTTCATGCGGCCGACGGCGTAGATGCGCTGGGTAAGCGGCCACTGTCCGGACACATCGACCTGCTTGAGCGGATCGAGCACGCCGGTGTAGGGATTGACGTAAGTACGGTCCAGGCGGTACTGCAGGTTCAGCACGCGCTTGGGCGCCGGCTGCCAGCGGATGCCGAACGTCGAACGCACCATCTGGCGCAGGGTCTCGCTGTACTGCACCGTGCTGTCGGTGGAGAACTCGCGGGTGATCTGGCCACCCAAGGCCAGCAGCAGGTCGGACTTGCTGCCCAGCGTGGTGGTGGTAGTGCCGCTGATGGCCACCTTGGGATCGGTAAAGTAGTAGCGCTGGCCGATCGCCGCGCGCAGGCGCTCCAGGCCGTTTTCCTCAATCAGGCGGGTGGTCACGGCGGCAGTCAGTTGGTTGGCATCGCTGATGCGGTCGTGGCCGACGAAACGGTTTTCGGTGAAGATCTGTGCGAAGTTGAAGTCGGCCAGGCCAGAATCAAACACCGGGAACTGCGACTGGTCGCGGTAAGGCGTGCGCACGTAGAACAGGCGCGGCTCCAGCGTTTGGGTCATGCTGCGGCCCAGCAGGTTGGATTCGCGTTCGAAGATCAGGCCCGAATCAAGGGACAGGGTCGGCAAAGTACGGCTGAAGCTGGTGGGCTGGCCGGCAGTCACGTTGTTCAGGCTGTAGCTGGTGGCATCTACCGTCACCTTGGGGGTGATGAAATAACCCGGACGAATGATGGGATAGGACACCGCCTGCGTTATGTAAGCACGGTCGCCACCGATCAAGCTGCCGCTGGAGAAGCGCGTGAAGTCGGCAGTGGTATTGAAGTCAAACCCACCGATGTCGTAGCGATTGCCCACGAAGGTGATCTCGGGTACCCGGTCATAGGGCTTGCCAATCGGGGCATTGACGTCCTGCAGCAGCTGGTATTTGGAAACCAGTCCGGTCACGCTCCAATACGTACTGCTATAAGACAGGCTGACGTTACGCGGCAAAAGCCGCTGCGTACTACCGGTGATGGATCGCGCGAAATCGGACGGGTAGTCGTTGTCGGACGCCTTGTTCAGGTTCCACGCCAGTTGCAAGCCCGGGGCCAGGGTCTGGTTGTGGACGGAGGACAGCGAATAACGGCCGGTGCCGGTCACCCTATCCTGGATGCCTTCGACATTGGTGACGCCACTGTAGCCGTCACCAATGTAACGGGTCTCGGCACCCAGTTGCAGCCCGCGGCGCGCAATATAGCGGGGCACCAGCGTCATGTCGTAATTGGGCGCCAGGTTGAAGTAGTAGGGGACCGATATCTCGGCGCCACCGTTGGTGGTCATGCCGATGGTCGGCGGCAGCACCCCCGACCTGCGTTCACCCGACAGCGGGAAGGACATCCAGGGCGAGCCCAGGATCGGCACATCCTTGAAATACACCAACCCGCCATGCATGACGCCTTCATCCCGGCCGCTGTCGAGATCCATGGTGTTGGCGCGCAGGTACCAGTCGGGATCGGGCGCTTCGCAGGTGCTGTAAGTCCCCTGGGTCACCTTGGCCTGGTCGTCAGACAGGAAGTCGATGCGCTGGGCCTTGCCGCGGCCACCGCTCTTGCCGATCAGGTAAGTCGGATTGGTCACGTAGCCGGCGCCGGTGCCCATGTTCATTTCGGCATAGTCGCCGGTGTACTGGTCCTGCAGGCGCTGCATCCAGACGTGGCCGGTGGCCTCGACTTCATCCTGGATGATGCGGTATTCGGCCTTGTCGGACTTGATGGTGGTCGCTGCCTTGACCAGTTCCACGTCGCGGTCCAGGTTGACCTGGCGATCGGGGCGACCGGTCATCTGCTCGGCGCTGACATTGACCGGGGCGTCCTGGTCCTGTGCGGGCGGAGTGGCGGGCGCAGGCGCGGGCATGCTCATCTGGGCGTGCACCGACAGCGGCAGGAGGGCCGAGGCCGAAGCCACCACCATTGCCGAAGAGAACAGACGCGCCAGCCGCCAGTTGACAGTACGTTCAGTGAAAGACTTGGAAAACCGGATCATGAAAAGAGAGGCTAGATACCGTGCAGGCGGATTTTTTGGGTTTAATCCCTTATTATATGGGAACTCAACCACGTCAAACGATTTCCTCAGATAGTTCATGTCTTCACCTGGTTCCACCCCCGATCTCCGCCTGTCCGAACTGCAAGCCTGGCTGGCCACCCTGGCCGATACCCCGGTGCTGTCCTCCACCCTGCGCCCGGCCTCGGCCGACGCCAGCTTCCGCCGCTATTTCCGGGTGGATACACCCGACGGCGGCAGCGCCATCGTGATGGATGCCCCGCCGCCGCAGGAGGATGTGCGCCCCTTCGTGAAAGTCGCCGGCCTCTTCGGCGAGACCGGGGTGACCGTGCCGAAGGTACTGGCGCAGGATACCGAACGCGGCTTCCTGCTGCTGTCGGACCTGGGTTCCACGACCTACCTCTCGCAGCTCTCGGCCGACAGCGCGCACGCACTATACATGGATGCGATCGAGGCCCTGGTACTTTTACAAGCGCAAAGCAAGCCCGAGGCGCTGCCCGAATACGACCGCCCGCTGCTGCTGCGCGAGCTTGAACTGTTCCGCGAGTGGTATATCGGCAAACACCTGGGCGTCACCCTCACCGACGAGCAGAACGCCGTATTGGACAAGACCTTCGACGCCATCCTGGCCAACAACCTGGCCCAGCCGCAGGTCTACGTGCACCGCGACTACCATTCGCGCAACCTGATGGTGCTGCCCAAGGGCAACCCCGGCATCCTGGACTTCCAGGATGCGGTCTACGGCCCCATCACCTACGACCTGGTCTCGCTGCTGCGCGACGCCTACATCCAGTGGGATGAAGAAATGGTGCTGGACTGGGCCATCCGCTACTGGGAAAAGGCGCGCCGCGCCGGCCTGCCAGTCACCCCGGACATCGATACCTTCTACCGCGACTTCGAATGGATGGGCCTGCAGCGCCACCTGAAGGTGCTGGGCATCTTCGCGCGCCTGTGGCATCGCGATGGCAAGGATGGTTACCTGAAGGATATCCCGCTGGTGATGGAATACACCCTCAAGACCGCGCGCCGCTACGTGGCCTTCACGCCCCTGGTGCGCCTGATCGAGAAGCTCGAACAGGAACACGCGCCCAAGTTCGGCTACACTTTCTGAGGCGCCCGGCATGAAAGCCATGATCTTTGCAGCCGGCCGCGGCGAGCGCATGCGTCCGCTGACCGATACCTGCCCCAAGCCGCTCTTGAAAGTGCGTGGCCGCCCGCTGATCGTCTGGCAGATCCTCTCGCTGGTACGCGCCGGCATCACCGAGATCGTCATCAACCACGCCCACCTGGGCCAGATGATCGAAGACACCCTCGGTGACGGCAGCCGCTTCGGCGCCAAGCTCTTTTATTCACCTGAAACGACCGCGCTGGAAACCGCGGGCGGTATCGCCCAGGCCCGCCACCTGCTGGGTGAAGAACCCTTCATAGCGGTCTCCGGCGACATCTGGTGCCCGCACTTCGACTACAGCGAATTGCTGACGGTGCTGGAAGACGAAGACCCCTGGGGCAACCCGCTGCCGCAAGACAAGCGCGACCTGGCCTGGCTGTATCTGGTCAAGAATCCGTCCTTCCACCCGGAGGGTGATTTCGCCTTGAACAACTTCGCCATCGCCAACGAGGGCCAGCCCAAGCTGACCTTTGCCAACATCGGCGTGTATCGCCCTGAAATGTTCGACGGTATCGCGCCCGGCAGCCACGCCAAACTGGGGCCGCTGCTGCGCCAGTACGCCGACCAGGGCCGCATCGGCGGTGACGTGTATCGGGGCGACTGGCACAACGTCGGTACCATCGAACAACTGGAAGCACTGAACCTGCCACCGCAAGGAACCCGCCCATGAGCTTCGACGCCACTCCCTTCGCCGCCCGCCGCGCGCGCCTGCTGGCCAGCCTGCAACAAGCCGGGGGTGGCGTGGCCATCATCCCGACCGCCCCCGAGGTGATGCGCAATCGCGATGCCGATTACCCCTATCGCCACGACAGCTACTTCTACTACCTGACCGGCTTCACCGAACCCGAAGCGGTACTGGTCCTGGTGGCCGGCAAGGAAAACCGCAGCATCCTGTTCTGCCGCGACAAGAACCTGGAACGCGAGATCTGGGACGGCTACCGCCACGGCCCGCAGGCCGCGCAGCAACTCTTCGCGCTCGATGCGGCCCACCCCATCGAGGAACTGGACAAGAACATGCCCGTCCTGCTCTCCGACGCCCGTGCGGTCTACTACGCACTGGGCCAGGACGACAAGCGCGACGCGCAATTGCAGCGCTGGCTGCAGGGCGTACGCGCCCTGGCGCGCAGCGGCGTGTCCGCGCCCGGCGCAGTGGTCGATGTGAGCGTGCTGCTGGATGACATGCGTCTCTTCAAGGACGCCTTTGAAATCGACGTGATGAAACGCGCCGGCGTCATCTCCGCCGAAGCGCATTGCCGCGCCATGCGCATCTGCCGTCCCGGCCTGCGCGAATATCACCTGGAAGCCGAACTGCTGCACGAATTCCGCCGCAACGGTTCGCAGTATCCGGCCTATGGCTCCATCGTCGCCACCGGTGCCAACAGCTGCGTGCTGCACTATCGTGCGGGCGATGCCGAGATCAAGGACGGCGACCTCGTCTTGATCGATGCCGGCTGCGAACTGGACAGCTACGCTTCGGACATCACCCGCACCTTCCCGGCCAATGGCAAGTTCAGCGGGCCGCAGAAGGCGCTCTACGAAATCGTCCTGGCCGCGCAAGCCGCCGCCATCGCCGAGACCGCACCGGGCAAGCGTTTCATGGATGGCCATGACGCTGCCGTACGCGTGCTGGCGCAGGGTATGCTGGACACGGGCCTCCTGGATAAATCCAAGGTCGGCTCGCTGGAAGACGTGATCGACAAAGGCGACTACCGCCAGTTCTACATGCACCGCACCGGCCACTGGCTGGGCATGGATGTGCATGACGTGGGCGACTACCGCGACCCCGCCAGCGCCGACGGCAGCAAGCCCTGGCGCACGCTGCAGCCGGGCATGGTGCTGACCATCGAGCCGGGCATCTATGTACGTCCGGGCGAAGGGGTGCCGGAGCAGTTCTGGAACATCGGCATCCGCATCGAGGATGATGCGCACGTCACCCCCTCCGGCTGCGAATTGCTGACCACGGGCGTGCCTACCAAGGTCGATGACATCGAAGCGCTGATGCGCCAGGGTTAAGCGCCCGTCCCCCGGGGCCGCGCATGCGCCGGATCAAGCCCGCGCGGCGCGGCTCCGCTACAATGAGGCCTTCCTGAATCTTCTGCAGAAGGCATCTCCCGGCATCATGGAATCCGTCGATTTCGACCTCATCATCTGTGGCGGCGGCCCGGTCGGCCAGAGCGTGGCGGGCCTGCTGGCACGCCGCCAGTTGTCCGCCGCGCGCATCGCCCTGGTAGACATGAAGTCTCCCGAACAAGCTGCTGCCGATCCGCGCACCATTGCCCTCTCCTACGGCAGCCGCCAGATCCTCGACGAACTGGCTGCCTGGGACGCCATCGGCCGCAGCGCCACCGCCATCGAGCAGATCCATGTGTCGCGCCGTGGCCACTTCGGGCGCACCCTGCTGGACCGCAAGGATTACCAGTTGCCCGCACTGGGCTATGTGGCGCGCTATGGCGAAGTCAACCGTGCGCTGGCTTCGGCCATCGCACCGCTGGGCCTGGCCCTGATGCGGCCCGCCGAGGCGCAAGAGATCACGGAAGACAACGACCATGTCGCCGTCACCCTCAAGGACGGCCGCGTGCTGCGCGCACAACTGGTGATCCAGGCCGAGGGCGGCGTCTTCGGTGAACAGCAGCAAAAGAGCCTGCAGCGCGACTACCAGCAACTGGGCATCATCGCCCACGTGCAGGCCGATGGCGTGATCGCCCATCGCGCCTTCGAACGCTTCACCGATGAAGGACCGCTGGCTCTGCTGCCTCAAGACGACGGCTATGCCCTGGTGTGGTGTGTGCGGCCAGCAACCGGCGAAGCATTGCTGGCGCTGGACGATGCGGCGTTCCTGGCCGCCCTGCAGCGCACCTTCGGCGAACGGGTCGGCCGCTTCACCCGCATCAGCCCGCGCCACGCCTTCCCGCTGGGCTTGAACGCCCGCCCCGGCCAGAGCCGGCGCGTGGTGGCCATCGGCAATGCAGCGCAAACCCTGCACCCGGTGGCCGGCCAGGGCCTGAACCTGGGCCTGCGCGACGCCCGCGTGCTGGCCGATGTGCTGGCGCGCGAGGTGTCACCCGACGCCTTGCAGGCCTTCGAACGCCAGCGCGGGCAGGATCGCGGCCTGACCATCCGGCTCACGGACCTGATGGCACGCATCTTTGCCGGCTCGCCCCAGGGTTCGCCCCTGCAGGCGGCGCTGGGCCTGTCGCTGGGGGCGATCGACCTGCTGCCCGCAGCGCGCGGCTTGCTGGCCGAACAGATGATGTTCGGTCGCCGATGAGGTGAACAATGCTGCATATGCGCGACGTCCTGTCGTCGCGCAGGCGGTCAGGAAATGCGACAATGCTGACTTGCGGCGCCCGCCGCTCCACCCCGCAGATATGCATTTGCCATGAAACAAGACCCGCGCTTCAAGAATCTCTTCATCCTCGACCATCCGCTGATCCAGCACAAGCTGTCGCACATGCGCGACAAGCGCACCTCCACGCGTACCTTCCGCGATTTGCTGCGCGAGATCACGCTGCTGATGGGTTACGAAATCACGCGCGACCTGCCGCTGACCACCGAGACCATCGAAACCCCGCTGGTGACCTATGAAGCCCCGGTGATCGCCGGCAAGAAGCTGGCCGTGGTGCCGGTGCTGCGCGCGGGCGTGGGCATGAGCGATGGCCTGCTGGAACTGATCCCTTCGGCACGCGTGGGCCATATCGGCGTCTATCGCGACGAAAACCACCAGCCGGTGGAATACCTGGTGCGCCTGCCGGACCTGCAGGACCGCATCATGATCCTGTGCGACCCCATGGTCGCCACCGGCAACTCGGCCGTCTATGCCGTGGATGCCCTGAAGAAGCGCGGCGTACCGGCTTCGCACATCGTCTTCGTGGCCTTGGTAGCCGCCCCGGAAGGCGTGCAGGTGTTCGCTGATGCGCATCCGGATGTGAAGCTTTACGTCGCCTCGCTGGATTCCCACCTCGATGAGGATGCCTACATCGTGCCTGGGCTGGGCGATGCGGGGGATCGTATTTTCGGGACCAAGTAAAAAGAAAAGCCGGTTCCGACATCGCTGTCGGGAACCGGCCGGCCTGCCCTCATTCCTCTACATCTGGTACGGGATCACTTCACCTGGGGAGCGGGTGTCACCGGTTGCGGCGAACTGGCTGCCGTGACCTTCGTCGGTACCGGCTGCTGTGCTGCTGCAGCTGCCTGGGCCTGCTCAGTGGAGACTTTCTTGTCCACAATCGAAGACTCGCCCATCTTCACCGGCAACTGATTCGGATAATCGTAGCCATTCCCCCGCGAGTGGTCGACGATGGCGCCAATGCCGCCGCCGAAAATGATGTTCCCCCACATGGAGCCGGCCGCACGCGACACGGCTTTCAACAGACCATCGGGAACACCTTCCCGCTTGCAGACCACATCCAGGTCTTCATTCGATTTACGCACATTGACGTTGGCCGGAGTGACCGCCGCCCACGATCCCTTGTCATTGGTCAGTGTGCAGGACGCCTGCACCGGATTACCTTCATAGACCGAAGTCAAGGCCAGCACCTGGGTATCACTTTGCGTAATCGTCGAACAGCCGGATACCATCACGACGCACAGCGCCGCCATCGCAACTTTCACTGTATTTCCCCTGAATTATTGGTTGAGTTTCATTGTCGTGGTGTGCCGTCATCGCCCTCGGATCCCGCTACCCCAGCAGGAATGCAAGCCTATGCCCCAAAAGCGAACGGCTTGCAAATTGTACAAGATGTACATTCTTGCAAGCCGTCGCAGGAAGAAAAATTACGCGTGCGCTGCGCGTGATCAGCTACCCAGCAGAGCGCACCAGCAGATGCCGGTGCGCACGCCAACGTCAGTCCACCGCCTTGACCATATCCTCGATGACCTTCTTGGCATCACCAAAGACCATCATGGTCTTGTCCATATAGAACAGCTCATTGTCCAGGCCGGCATAACCCGCCGCCATGGAGCGCTTGTTCACGATCACGGTCTTGGCCTTGTAGGCTTCCAGGATCGGCATGCCGGCAATGGGCGACTTGGGATCCTTGGCCGCCGGGTTGACCACGTCATTGGCCCCCAGCACCAGCACCACATCGGCCTGGGCGAACTCGCTGTTGATGTCTTCCATCTCGAAGACCTGGTCATAGGGCACTTCGGCCTCGGCCAGCAGCACGTTCATGTGGCCCGGCATGCGGCCGGCCACCGGGTGGATCGCGTATTTCACGGTCACGCCGTGGTGCGTCAGCTTCTCGGTCAATTCCTTCAGTGCATGCTGCGCGCGCGCGACGGCAAGCCCGTAGCCCGGCACGATGATGACGGTTTCTGCATTTCCCATCAGGAACGCTGCATCGTCGGCCGATCCCGACTTGACGTTGCGCTGCTGCTGCGCCCCGCCACCGGCGGCCGCCGCCTCGCCGCCAAAGCCGCCCAGGATCACGTTGAAGAAGGACCGGTTCATCGCCTTGCACATGATGTAGGACAGGATCGCGCCGGACGAACCGACCAGCGAACCGGCGATGATCAGCATGGAGTTGTTCAGCGAGAAGCCGATACCCGCCGCTGCCCAGCCGGAATAGCTGTTCAACATCGAGACCACCACCGGCATGTCCGCCCCGCCAATCGGGATGATGATGAGCACGCCCAGCGCAAAGGCGATGGCGGCCATGATGATGAAGGGCAGCCAGTTTTGCGTCAGCACGAAGATGATGCCGAAGCCGATCATGGCCACCGCCAGCAACAGGTTCAGGAAATGCTGGCCGGCGAAGTTGACCGGCGCGCCCTGGAATAAGCGGAACTCGTACTTGCCCGAGAGCTTGCCGAAGGCGATCACGGAGCCCGAGAAAGTGATGGCGCCCACGAAGGTACCGATGAACAGTTCCACCCGGTTGCCCACCGGGATCAGCTGCCCGTGCGCGGAAATGCCCAGCGCCCACGGCTCGGCCACTGCCGCCACGGCGATACAGACCGCTGCCAGGCCGATGAGCGAGTGCATCGCCGCCACCAGTTCGGGCATCTTGGTCATCTCGACGCTGCGCGCCAGATAAGCGCCGATGCCGCCACCGACGATCACGCCGCCAGCCACCAGCAGGTAGCCGATGTCACCGGAAGGATTGGCTCCTTCCCCCTTGATCTTGACGATCAGCGCCAGCGTGGTCAGCACCGCAATGACCATGCCGGCGATGCCGAAGCTGTTGCCGCGGCGCGCCGTGGCAGGGTGCGAGAGGCCCTTCAAGGCCTGGATGAAGCAGATCGATGCGATCAGGTACAGCAGGGTCACCAGGTTCATGCTCATGCTCGTTCTCCCGACTTGGCCTTGGGCTCTTTCTTCTTGAACATTTCCAGCATGCGCTGGGTCACCATGAAGCCGCCGAACACGTTCACCGCCGCCAGCGCCACGGCCAGCGTGCCGGCGATGCGGCCGACCGTGCCTTCAGTGAGGCCCGCGGCCAGCATGGCGCCGATGATGATGATGGCCGAGATGGCATTGGTCACCGCCATCAGGGGCGTGTGCAAGGCCGGGGTCACCGTCCAGACCACGTGGTAGCCAACGTAGATGGCCAGCACGAAGATGATCAGGTTGATGATGGTGTGGCTGACTTCCATGGTGTTCCTCCTTGTGAGGCAGCCCGCCGGGGAAACGGGCCGCATGGTTCTTGTCGAGGGTCAGATTGCCTTGAGGCTGGTGATGCGGTTCTTGTCGTCCACGAAGACCACCTTGGGCTTGTAGCTGGCGACTTCTTCATCGCTCATCGGGGCGTAGGTACAGATGATGAGCAGGTCGCCCAGGTGCGCCAGGCGGGCCGCGGCGCCGTTGAGTGAAATCTCGCCGCTGCCGCGCTTGCCGCGAATGGCATAGGTGGAGAAACGTTCACCGTTGTTGACGTTGTAGAGTTCGATCTTCTCGAACTCGCGGATATCGGCGGCTTCCAGCAGGTCTTCGTCGATCCCGCAGGAACCTTCATAGTTCAGGTCGCACTGGGTGACCGAGGCGCGATGGATCTTCGCGCGCAGCATGATGCGTTGCATGTACTTCTTCCTTCTTGTTTCAAAAGTGATGGGTGTGAGGGGGACTGAAAACACCCGGGTTTCCTGCCGACCCGGGCCGGCAGATTCATTTGCGCAGGATCTCGCCACCCTGGCAGAGCAGCGTGGCCGCGACGATATCGTCTTCCTTGTTGATGACCAGCTTGCCTTCGGCATCGATGATCAGTTTGAGGAAGTCCAGCACGTTGCGCGCATACAGGGCCGAGGCATCGGCCGCCACCAGGGCCGCCAGGTTGCCTTCGCCGATGATGTGCACGCCATGCTTGATGACGGTCTTGCCGGGTTCGGACAGGGGACAGTTGCCGCCCTGGTCGACCGCCATGTCCAGGATCACCGAACCGGGTTTCATGGCCTTGACGGTTTCTTCGCGGATCAGCACCGGCGCCTTGCGGCCGGGGATCAGGGCGGTGGTGATGATGATGTCGGCCTGCCTGGCGCGTTCGTGGACCAGTTCGGCCTGGCGCTTCATCCAGTCCGGTGGCATGGGGCGGGCATAGCCGCCCACGCCCTGGGCGATTTCCTTTTCTTCCTCGGTCAGGAAGGGCACGTCCAGGAATTTGGCCCCCAGCGACTCGATCTGCTCCTTGACCGCCGGACGCACGTCGGACGCCTCGATCACCGCACCCAGGCGCTTGGCCGTGGCAATGGCCTGCAGGCCGGCCACGCCAGCCCCCATGATGAGCATGCGCGCGGCCTTGACGGTACCGGCGGCGGTCATCAGCATGGGCATGAAGCGTTGATAGGTGTTGGCGGCCATCAGCACGGCCTTGTAGCCGGCAATGTTGGCCTGCGAGGACAGCACGTCCAGCGACTGCGCGCGGGTGGTGCGGGGCGCGGCTTCCAGGCCAAAGGCGGTGAGGCCGGCTGCGGCCATGGCGGCGATGTTGTCGGCATCGAAGGGATTCAACATGCCGATGACCACGGTACCCGGCTGGATGCGGGCGCGTTCGGCTTCATTGGGGGCGCGCACCTTGAGCAGGATCTCGGCGGTATAGACCGCTTCGGCGCTACCGATGCTGGCACCGACGGCCACATAGGCCTCATCGGGAATGCTGGATTTGACCCCGGCGCCGGACTCCACCATCACTTCGTGCCGGGCCGCAACCAGTTTCTTGACGGTTTCGGGGGTGGCGGCGACACGGGTTTCTCCGTCCCGGCTTTCGGCGGGGATCGCTATCCTCATTCCTGACTCCTTTTTTTGTGGATTCTTGGCCCAATCTTACACGACTGGCCTTGCCGGGCGAGAAATTGTCCAGCCTGCAAGAAAACTGCGCGATCCCGCGCCACGGCGGCCCTGGCGCTGAAGAATGGGCTTCGACAAGGTAAAATGGCGGATTCACGAGGTCATCAATGTCTGAAGTCTGGAAACCCTCTGTCACCGTAGCTGCCATCATCGAGCGCGACGGCCGCTTCCTCATGGTGGAAGAACACGGCGCCGGCGGGCTGCGCATCAACCAGCCGGCCGGCCACCTGGAACCGGGCGAATCCCTGATCGAGGCGGCGGTCCGCGAGGCGCTGGAAGAATCGGCACATGTCTTCACTCCGACGGCGCTGGTGGGGACTTATCTTTCACGCAACGTGTCGTCCTCGCGCGGCGGCCTGTCGGTCACCTACCTGCGCTTCGCCTTTGCGGGAACGGTCGGCGAGGCGCTGGACCGGACGCTGGACGAGGGCATCGTGCGCGCCGTCTGGATGACACGCGACGAACTGGTTGCCTGCGCCGAACGGCATCGCAGCCCCTTGGTGTTGCGTTGCGTGGATGACTACCTGGCCGGCCAGCGCGCACCGCTGGAACTGGTCCATACCGATCCCAGCGCCATTGGCGCCCTGCCCGGCTGACGCGGGCGCATCACCTGGCGGACCTCTTGACGGAGGACCGCATTGAACGGAAACAACATGAGCAAGAAAAGAGTAGTCATCGGCATGTCGGGCGGCGTGGATTCGTCGGTTTCGGCATGGCTGCTGAAGGAGCAAGGCTATGAGGTCATCGGCCTGTTCATGAAGAATTGGGAAGATGACGACGATTCGGAATACTGCTCCACCCGTGAAGACTGGATCGACGCGGTCAGCGTGGCCGATGTGGTCGGGGTGGATATCGAGGCAGTGAATTTTGCTTCCGAGTACAAGGATCGCGTCTTCGCCGAGTTCCTGCGCGAATACCAGGCCGGCCGCACGCCCAACCCGGACGTGCTGTGCAATGCCGAGATCAAGTTCAAGGCCTTCCTCGACCACGCCATGAAGCTGGGTGCCGACCTCATCGCCACCGGCCACTACGCGCGGGTGCGCCAGGGGCCGCAGGGTGACTTCCAGTTGCTCAAGGCGCTCGACGCCAGCAAGGACCAGAGCTATTTCCTGCATCGGCTGAATCAGGAGCAGCTCTCGCGCACGGTGTTCCCCCTGGGTGAAATCCACAAGACCGAAGTGCGCAAGATCGCCGAGCAGCTGCAACTGCCGAACGCCAAGAAGAAGGACTCGACCGGCATCTGCTTCATCGGCGAGCGCCCTTTCCGTGAATTTTTGAACCGTTACCTGTCCTACAAACCCGGTCCCATCAAGACCGCCGACGGCCAGACCGTGGGCGAGCACGTGGGCCTGTCCTTCTATACGCTGGGCCAGCGCAAGGGGATCGGCATCGGCGGCCTGAAGGCGCACCAGAATGCCGATGGCCATGGCGACGCCTGGTACGTGGCGCGCAAGGATGTGGAGAACAATACCCTCTACATCGTCCAGGGACATGACCACCCCTGGCTGCTCTCGCCCACGCTTTCGGCAGGCCAGATCAGCTGGGTCGCAGGCCAGGCGCCCCAACTGCCGGCCTTGTCGGCCAAGACGCGCTATCGCCAGGCGGATGTTCCCTGCGGCTTTGCCGATGCCGGCGGCACCTTCTCGCTGGCGTTCGACACCCCGCAATGGGCGGTCACGCCGGGCCAGTCTGCGGTGCTGTATGACGGCGACGTCTGCCTGGGTGGCGGCATCATCGAAAGCGGCGCACTGCCGGATTAAGCTTTCACAAAGGCAACTATTGAATGCCCCGCGCGCGATCTTCGCGCCGGGGCATTTTCTTTTGGGCAAGCTTGACAGCCTTGATAGGCTGGAAGTGTTTCCTGCACGACCCTAAATGATAAAAATTATCAATCACACCGATAAAAGGGCTTGCAATCCCGCCGCAAATCGCAAATAATCTAAATAAGAATTGTTCGCATTTAATAGGAGGTGATTGTAATGAGCCAACTGAACGACAACAGCATGGACCGTCGCAACAAGCCGGGCACGACCGCCAACGGAACGCCGATCACCCGCATCAAGAGTACGGACCTGTTCCGTCAGATGCGCGAGCTTGAGATTGATCACGGCGGTCGCATCTACAAATTGCGCCTGACCCAGCTGAACAAGCTGATCCTGACGGCGTAAGCCGGCAGCATCAAACAAGGTGGATCCATAAACAGGCCAGCCAGCGTCGTTCGTCATGACGCACCGCCAGCCAAGCTAGCCCTGCGAGGAGAGTTTGATGGTCAACGAGAACATGACGTCCACGTTCGTGGAACCGAGCAACGCACCGGCCCAGCCTGAACTTCTGGTGTCCGCCGTGCTGCATCTGATGTCGCACTACACCGCCAACAACAGCCAGGAAACGCAGAGCTGCGTCAAGCTGGCCTCGGTGATCGAAAGACACCTGAAGGCCCTGGCGGACCTGCCCAACCTGGCACCGGTGCTGCGGGCCACCTGCCAGCAGCTGTCGGAACAATGGGCGCATGTAGTGGAACGCACGATGCCGCCGCAGGAAAAATTCAACTTCTTCTCGCGCATGGTTGCAGGAGCGAGAACTTAGCCATCGTCAAGTCAAGAGCCTGATGAAGCAGGCAGCAAGGCGTAAAATGATCGTATGTGTTTGTAATAACATCTCTGAAGGCAAGATCCATCAGGCGGTCGATGCAGGCGTGTCGTCCATGGCCGAGCTGCGCAAGCAGCTTGGCGTGGGCACCTGCTGCGGCAAGTGCCACTCCTGCGCCAAGAACGTCCTGCGCGAATGCCTCAGCAGTTCCCGTCAAGCACAGCAAGGTACGCGTCCGGTGGTATTCCATCCCTCACTGGCCGCTGCCTGAACCAGATCAATGAACGCCATTTCACCGTCTCTCATGAGTATCAGCCCACCCAGCGCACTGATGCGCCAGGCACGCAAGATCGGCCCGCTGGGGCTGATCATCCTGTTGCACATCGCCTTTTTCTGGGCGCTGCAAAGCGGCCTGGTCCACCAGGTCGCCAGCGCCGTTCCCAAGGAAGTGATCGCCACCTTCATCGTTCCCGAGAAGGCCCCTGAGCCCGCGCCGCCCAAGGCCGAGCCGGCCCCGCCCAAGCAGGTGAAGATCGTCAAGAAAGTGGTGGCGCCGCCCAAGCCGGTCCCCGTGACCGAAACCCCGGCACCGACCGCCATCACGGCGCCGCCCCAGCCGCCGCAACCAGCAGCCCCGGCAGCGCAGGCCGCTCCCGAACCGACGCCGGCACCGGCCGCCCCGCCTGGCCCGGTCCTGCCCAAGCAGATCACTTCGGGTATCGAATACATCGAAAAGCCGAACCCGACCTATCCCAGCGTCTCGCGCCGCATGGGTGAAGAAGGCGTGGTGGAATTCCGCGTGACCGTCAACACCAGCGGCCGCGCCGAAAAGGTCGAGATCACCAAGTCCTCCGGCTATTCGCGCCTGGACGATGCCGCCCGCAGCGCCGTGATGCGCGCCGTCTTCAAGCCCTATATCGAAAACGGCAAGGCCATCACCGTCAGCACGGTCGGCAGCCTGGCCTTCCGCCTGAACTGAATAAAGCATCTCGCCTGGCCGGGTCTTGCCCGGCCAGGCAATCATTTCGTTTCATCATTCCCCTCATCTGATAGTCAAAAATAGAAGGAAACATCATGGAAGTTAGTCCGTACGGATTGGAAAGCCTCTGGGCCCAAGGCGATTTCGTTACCAAGGGCGTCGCCGTCCTGTTGCTGGCCATGTCGATCGCGTCCTGGTACGTGATCTTCACCAAGGCCTTCCAGCTGCTGCGTTTCCGCAAGGCCTCGGCCGCCGCCGGCCACCAGTTCTGGGATACCACCAGCCTGCCCGAAGGCGTGGCCACCCTGGGCCATGACAACCCCTTCGCCGAAGTGGCCAAGGCCGGTGTCACCGCCATGAGCCACCACACCGCCCACAAGGGCCACCTGCATGACCAGCTGTCGGTGAGCGACTGGGTCACCCTGTCGCTGCGCCAGGCCATCGACGAAGCCTCCGGCAAGCTGCAAACCGGCATGGCCGTGCTGGCTTCGGTCGGCTCGACCGCACCGTTCGTGGGCCTGTTCGGCACTGTCTGGGGCATCTACCACGCGCTGGTGTCCATCGGCACCACCGGCCAGGCCAGCATCGACAAGGTCGCCGGCCCCGTCGGTGAAGCCCTGATCATGACCGCGTTGGGCCTGGCCGTGGCCATCCCCGCCACCTTCGGCTACAACGCCCTGGTGCGCGGCAACAAGACCACCATCGCCAAGCTCAACAAGTTCGGCTTCGACCTGCACGCCCTGTTCGTCACCGGTGCCCGCGCCGCCGGTGAAGACGGCCAGCCCAATGGCGGCAAGGCCAAGCTGACCGCAGTCGGGAGGGCATGATGGGCATGGGTTCCCTGTCCGATTCGGACGACGATTTCAATCCCGAGATCAACACCACCCCGCTGGTGGACGTGATGCTGGTCTTGCTGATCATCTTCATCATCACCATCCCGGTGATGAACCATGCGGTCAAGATCGACCTGCCCAAGGCCAGCAGCCAGCCGGACCAGGTGAAGCCGGAAAGCATCAACCTGTCCATCGATGCAGCCGGCAACGTGTTCTGGAATGAAGAAAAGATCGACAGCAGCGAACTGAGCGCCCGCATCGCCGTGGCCGCCCAGAAGCAGCCGCAGCCGGAAATGCACCTGCGCGCCGAGCGCACCACCCAGTATGAAAAGGTGGCGCAGGTAATGTCGGCGGCGCAGTCCGGCGGACTGACCAAGATCGGCTTCGTGACCGATCCTGACAAGAAATAAACTTCAGCAGTCGCCGCCCCCAAGGGAAGTGCCACCCCGGCACTTCCGGCAATTCCCGGCACGCTCCCCACAGGGCCTGCACCCGAAAACCTCCCTCGCCTGGCGACGGAGGTTTTTGTTTTTTCCTTCATACGCCAACCAAAGTAAGAATGATTACCGCTAATTCTTGCTGAACAAAGCACGCATCTGGACTATGATCCGTCCGTCCGCGGTCAGGCAGCTATAACGTCACCCATAATTAACGCGGTTTTCCTCTTACATCAATTTTTAAAGGTAATCCCCATGAAAGGCGATCCCGCAGTCATCAAGTTGCTCAATGCTCAACTGACCAATGAGCTCACCGCCATCAACCAGTATTTCCTGCATGCCCGCATGTACAAGCATTGGGGCCTGGACAAGATCGGCGCCAAGGAATACGCCGAATCCATCGGCGAGATGAAGCACGCTGACAAGCTGATCGACCGCATCCTGATGCTCGACGGCCTGCCCAACCTGCAGGCGCTGCACAAGCTGATGATCGGCGAGAATACCCAGGAAATGCTGCAATGCGACCTGAAGCTGGAACAGGCGGCCCACAAGACCGTCAAGGAAGGCATCGCCACCTGCGAACAGCACGGCGATTACGTCTCGCGCGAACTGTTCCAGATGATCCTGGATGACACCGAAGAACACATCGACTGGCTGGAAACCCAGCTGGACCTGATCGACAAGGTCGGCATCCAGAATTACCTGCAAAGCCAGATGTCGCCGGCCAGCGAATAATCGCAACAGCCGATGGCAAACAAAAAGCGCGCTCCTTGGAGCGCGCTTTTTTTATGTCATCGCCCATCTGGCCACAAGACCGATGGCAATGGCCAAGGGCGCGGGGCCCTGCCTCACAGATGCGGCACGGTGTCCTTGAAACTGGCCCGTTCCGACACCTTGTCGAACAGTCGCGCCAGTTGCGGATAATCCTCGCGCCAGGCCAGGTCCGGGAAGCGGAAAGCCAGCCAGCCCAGCGCACAGCCTACCGCCACGTCGGCCAGGGTATAGTGGTTGCCCACACAGAAGGGCTTTTCGCCCAGGCCCTCGGCCATCGCCTTCAAGGATGCCTCCACCTTGCTCCACTGGCGCTTGATCCATTCCGGGCTCTGCTGCTTGGTCGGACGCAGGGTCTTTTCCAGGCGCACCAGCACTGCCGCATCCAGGGCACCATCGGCCAGCGCTTCCCAGCACTTGATCTCGGCGCGCTCGCGGCCGTTGGGGGGCAGCAGCTTGCCGACCGGCGTCAAGGTGTCCAGGTATTCGACGATCACCCGCGAATCGAACATGGCGCCCCCATCATCCATCAACAGACAGGGCACCTTGCCCAGCGGGTTGCTCTCTTGGATGGTGGTCGATGCACTCCAGACATCTTCCAGGATGAATTCGTAATCGATCTTTTTTTCGGCCATCACGACGCGCACTTTGCGCACGAACGGACTGGCATTGGAACCGATGAGTTTTAACATAGCGTGTGGAGTAATGATCTGTGGCGATTATATCATTCGCATTTCCTGACAATTTTATGAAGAATCGCGTCAGGAACGGAATGCAACGGTCCAAAAGGACTGCGCCGGACGGGAAAATTGGGCCGGCCGGCGTGCCGATGGTAAAATGCCGGGCTCAGGCGATTCGGGTTTTGGCATAAAAGCCTGCCAAAACTCGCCAATCTTCAGTCAACGCATCTCTTCCGTTTCCATCGTTTCCATCATGTCCCTCTCCGCTCTCTCGGCCCTGTCCCCGCTGGACGGCCGCTATGCCTCCAAGACCGATCAACTGCGTCCGCTGCTCTCTGAAGCGGGCTTCATGCACCATCGTGTGAAGGTCGAGATTGCCTGGCTGCAAGCGCTGTCCGAAGCCGGTTTTGCCGAGATCAAGCCCTTCTCCGAGCAGGCGCGTGCGCTGCTGGACAAGCTGGCCGCCGACTTCACCGAAGCCGATGCCGCCCGCATCAAGGAAATCGAAGCCGTCACCAACCACGACGTCAAGGCCGTGGAATACTGGCTCAAGGAAAAAGTGAAGGATGTGCCTGAACTGGTGGCCGCCTCCGAATTCATCCACTTCGCCTGCACTTCCGAAGACATCAACAACACCTCGCACGGCATGATGTTGAAGGCCGCGCGCGACACCGTGCTGCTGCCCTCGCTGCAAGCCGTGATCGCCAAGCTGACCACCCTGGCCCACGAGCACGCCGCCGTGCCGATGCTCTCGCGCACCCACGGCCAGCCGGCCAGCCCGACTACCCTGGGCAAGGAAGTGGCCAACGTCGTGGCGCGCCTGCAACGCGCGGCCAAGCGCATCGCCAGCGTCGAGATCCTGGGCAAGATGAACGGTGCCGTGGGCAACTACAACGCCCACCTGTCGGCCTACCCGCAGACCGACTGGGCGGCCTTCTCCAAGGAAGTCGTGGAAAAGCGCCTGGGCCTGACCTTCAATCCCTACACCATCCAGATCGAGCCGCACGATTACATGGCCGAACTGTTCGATGCCGTGGCCCGCACCAACACCATCCTGCTGGACCTGAACCGCGATATCTGGGGCTACATCTCCCTGGGCTACTTCAAGCAGCGCACCAAGGCCGGCGAAATCGGTTCCTCGACCATGCCGCACAAGGTCAACCCGATCGACTTCGAGAACTCCGAAGGCAACCTGGGCATGGCCAACGCCGTCCTGAAGCACCTGGCCGAGAAGCTGCCGGTCTCGCGCTGGCAGCGTGACCTGACCGACTCCACCGTGCTGCGCAACATCGGCGTGGGCTTCGGCTACACCCTGCTGGCCTATGACAGCTGCCTGCGCGGCCTGAACAAGCTGGAAGTGAACCCGCAACGCCTGGCCGACGACCTCGACGCCACCTGGGAAGTGCTGGCCGAGCCGGTGCAGACCGTCATGCGCCGCTATGGCATCGAGAATCCGTATGAGCAACTGAAGGAACTGACCCGCGGCAAGGGCATTTCCAAGGACGCCCTGCGCGACTTCATCAATGGCCTGGCCATCCCGCAAGAAGCCAAGGACCACCTGCTGGCCATGACCCCGGCCAACTACATCGGCACCGCCGTGGAACTGGCCAAGCAGATCTGATAGCGCATAGCATCGATCCGCAACATGAAGAAATGGCGCACAGCAATGTGCGCCATTTTTCATTTGGCCCACCCAAAACGTGAAGCATTGTCAGGATTACTCGCAAAACCGGACGGCTGAAGTGCGATTTCGGCGAGTAATGCGAGCAGCCAAAGCTCTTTATACTCAGCAGGGTCAAAAAGAGTGGCATCATCGCTTGCCGCCCGGAATCTTCGCGGATTTCGCGACGCCAGCCCGGCCTGCCCGCGCTGCAGAACCATTGCAGAGCCAGCCGCTCCAAACGCCACCTACGCTCGCCACATCCTATGGAACGCTATACCAAACCCGCCGTGCTGCTGCACTGGCTCATTGCCCTGTTGATCATCTCCGCTTTCGGCCTGGGGCTGACCATGGTCGACATTCCCGGCCTGACCCCGACCAAGCTGAAGTATTTTTCCTGGCACAAATGGCTGGGCGTGACCGTGCTGGCGCTGGTCTGCGTGCGCCTGCTGTGGCGCCTCACGCACAAGGCCCCGGCTTACCCGGCCAACATGCCTGGTTGGCAACAGTCGGCCGCACACGGCCTGCACCTGGGCCTGTACGTGCTGATGTTCGCCATTCCCGTCTCCGGCTATTTCTACAGCCTGGCCGCCGGCGTGCCGGTGGTCTACCTGGGCGTGGTACCGCTGCCGGTGCTGATGGCTCCCAATCCCGAGTGGAAGCCACTGCTCAAGGCCACCCACTACTGGCTCAACATGACCCTGCTGGCCGCTTTTGCCCTGCACGTGCTGGCCGCGCTCAAGCACCAGTTCATCGATCGTGACAACATCTTCAAACGCATGCTGCCTTGATGTGCTGCAAGCCGCACGCCACGCAAGATCATTCATATTGCTCGTTTTTTTACGGAACCCGACATGACCTCCACTTCCTCCCTCCGCTTCCTCAAGCCCAGCCTGCTGGCCCTGGCCGCTGCTGCCTTCACCCTCTCCGCGCAAGCCGCCCCGCTGAAGGTCGATGCCGCCAAGAGCAGCGTGACCGCCACCTTCAAGCAGTTGAACGTCCCGGTCGATGCCAAGTTCAAGAAGTTCAACGCCACCATCGACTTCGACGCCGCCAAACCGGAACAAGGCAAGGCCACGGTCGAGATCGACGTGTCCAGCTTCGACCTGGGTGAAGCCGAGTACAACAAGGAAGTGCAGAAGAAGGAATGGTTCAACGCCGCCCAATTCCCCAAGGCCAGCTTCGTGGCCAGCAGCATCAAGGCCGCTGGCGCCGGCAAGTATGACGTGGCCGGCAAGCTGACCATCAAGGGCAAGAGCACCGATGTCAGCTTCCCGCTGGCCGTCAAGAAGGATGGCGCCACCCAGGTCTTCGACGGCGCCCTGCCCATCAAGCGCCTGACCTACAACGTCGGTGAAGGCGAGTGGAAGGATACCGGCATGGTGGCCGATGAAGTGACGATCAAGTTCCACATCGTGGCCCAGTAATCCGTAGCAACAGCACCAACAACATCAACAAAAGTCGTTCCGCGCCATGACGCACCGCCCTGCAAGGGGCGGGCTCCCCAGCGGTTTTTCTCACTCAAGGAATCAACACACATGAAACTGAATCACCTCTTCTTCGCCCTGGTCGCCGCCGGCGCCGCTGTCTCCGCCAACGCTGCTGATACCTACAGCATCGATCCCAGCCACACCTACCCCAGCTTCGAAGCTGACCACATGGGCGTGTCCATCTGGCGCGGCAAGTTCGACAAGACCAGCGGCACCGTGACCCTGGATCGTGCTGCCAAGACCGGCACCGTCGACATCACCATCGATACCGCCTCCATCGACTTCGGCATGGCCAAGATGAACGACCACGCCAAGAGCGCCGACATGTTCGACGTCGCCAAGTACCCGACTGCCCAATACAAGGGCAACATCAAGTTCAACGGCGACAAGCCGGCCACCGTCGAAGGCGAACTGACCCTGCACGGCGTGACCAAGCCGGTCACCCTGACCCTGAACAAGTTCACCTGCATCCAGCACCCGATGCTCAAGCGTGAAGTGTGCGGCGGCGATGCGTCGGCTTCGTTCAACCGCGCCGACTTCGGTATCGACTACGGTGCCAAGTATGGTTTCTCGATGGACACCAAGCTGGCCATCCAGGTCGAAGCCGTCAAGACCAACTGATCTTGCCCGAGCTTGCCTGAAGCGGCCGGACCTGGTCCGGCCCCGGCAAACCGCGAAAGCCGATGCGATAATGCATCGGCTTTTTTATTGGCGCGCCTTGCTTGCGATCATGGAGCAACGGGCCGCCAGGCCGCACAATGGCTCGCATTCGCCGTTTTGCTGCTCTGCAAAACATTTTGAAACGCGCTAATCTAGCGCCACTCCCCAAGGAGCAAGAAGCATGTCGTTAGCTGACCTACGTAAAGACTACAGCCGCGCCAGCCTGTCCGAAGTCGACACGGCCGCCGACCCGATTGACCAGTTTGCCGTCTGGTTCGAGGAAGCGACCAAGGCCCAGGTCCCCGAGCCCAACGCCATGAGCGTGGCCACCGTCGGGGCCGATGGGCGGCCTTCTTCGCGCATCGTGCTGATCAAGCAGTTCGATCAGCTGGGCTTTACCTGGTTTACCAATTACGACAGCCGCAAGGGGGCCGATGTAGCGGAGAATCCCTACGTGGCCCTGCTGTTCCACTGGGTAGAACTTGAACGCCAGGTCCGCATCGAAGGAAAGATCGAACGCGTGACCAAGGAAGAGAGCGACGCGTACTTCTACAGTCGCCCCCTGGCCAGCCAGCTCGGCGCGATCGCCTCGCAGCAGAGCCGGACCGTCGCCAGCCGCGAGACGCTGGAACAGCAATACGAAGCAACCAAGCAGCAATTCGGGGACCATCCGACCCGCCCGGAACACTGGGGTGGCTACCGCGTGATTCCCGATCGCATCGAATTCTGGCAAGGCCGACCCTCCCGCCTGCACGACCGCGTGCTCTACACGCGCTCCGATGACGGCCAGTGGCAACGGCAGCGCCTGCAGCCCTGACGACATCCCCATGCCAGGCAGGGCCGGACAGCATTCATCACTGACGCGGAGGACATCGTGTTTTGGGAAAAGAAGCTAGACGCCTGGGTAGAAAACATTCGCAATGTGTCGGCCCTGCCACTGCGGCTGGAGCTGTGGAACGGACAGCATTACGACTTCAGCAGCGGTACGCCCGAAGTCACGCTCAAGGTTCCGCACGCCTCAGCCATCACTTCACTGCTCACGCCCTCGCTGGCCAACCTGGGCGAGGCCTACGTCGAAGGCAAGATCGAGGTCGAGGGCAAGGTCAAGAGCATCATCCAGGTCGCCAACGGCCTGGCCTCCAACACCCTCAAGGCCGAGGGCCGGCTGGGCCGCATGGTGCGCAGCGTGACGCATACCAAAAAGCGGGACGCCGAAGCCATCCAGTATCACTACGACGTTTCCAACGACTTCTACAAGCTGTTCCTGGACGAGAACATGGTGTATTCCTGCGCCTACTTCGAGAACGGCGACGAGGACCTGGGTGCGGCCCAGCTCAAGAAGATCGACCACATCCTGCAGAAGATCCAGTTGAAGCCCGGCCAGACCCTGCTCGACATCGGCTGCGGCTGGGGCGCGCTGGTATTGCGGGCGGCGCAGAAATTCGGTGCGCGCTGCGTGGGCGTGACGCTCTCCAAGAACCAGTACGCCCTGGCACGTGAGCGGGTGGAAGCAGCCGGGCTCAGCGACCGCATCGAGATCCGCCTGCAGGACTACCGTGACGTCACCGGCACCTTTGACCGCATCACCTCGGTGGGCATGTTCGAGCATGTGGGCATCAAGAATCTGCCGACGTATTTTGCCCAGATCAGGAAGCTGCTCGCCGATGGCGGCATGGCCATGAACCACGGCATCACCAGCACCGACATCGAGAATGGCGAGTCGCCCTATGGCGCCGGTGAGTTCATCGACAAGTACGTGTTCCCCGCCGGTGAACTGCCGCACATCAGCACGGTGCTGCGGACCATGCAGGAAGGCGGCCTGGAAGCCTTCGACGTGGAGAACCTGCGGCGCCACTATGCCCGCACCTGCGGCATCTGGGCCGACAATTTCGAAGCCAATGCCGAGGCCATCCACCGCGTGACCGACGAGAAGCGCTACCGCATCTGGCGCGTCTACCTGGCCGGCAGCGCCTATGGATTCGAACGCGACTGGATCTCGCTTTACCAGGTCATCTGCACCAAGGCCGGCCGCAGCGCGCAACAGCTGCCATGGTCGCGCAAGTACATCTACGCACAACAATAAGCATTCGCCAGCCCCATGAAGCAACGGGCCTGCCCTCTTCCGGGGGCAGGCCCGTTGTACGTTCTACGTCGTCACGTGCAGCGAAGATTTATTCCGGCTTGCTCTTCTCGGCAAACACCTCACGCAGCTTGGCCACCTTGGGCGCCACCACGAAGGCGCAGTAGCCCTGGAAAGGATGCTGCACGAAGTAGTTCTGGTGGTAATCCTCAGCGCGATAGTAAGTCTGGGGCGGCGACAGTTCAGTCACGATGGGGGCATCCCACACCAGCGCCATCTCGGCGATGATGTGCTTGGCCGTATCGTGCTGGGTGGCATCCTGGTAGTAGATGACTGAACGATATTGCGTACCGACGTCATTGCCCTGGCGGTTCAGGGTAGTCGGGTCATGGATGGTGAAGAAAATTTCCAGGATCTCGCGGTAGCTTATCTGCTGCGGGTCGAAAGCCAGCTTGACCACCTCCGCGTGCCCGGTCTGGCCGCCGCACACCTGCTCATAGCTGGGATTGACCACACTGCCGCCGGTATAGCCGGACTCCACCGACTGCACGCCCTTGACCTGCTGGTACACCGCTTCCAGGCACCAGAAGCAGCCGCCGCCGAGTACTGCAATTTCCGTGGCCATGATGTTCTCCCGTTAAGTTGCTTGTTGTAAAACTTTACTCCAATTCAGCATTTCAAGTGAGGCCGATGTGAAGCATTCTCAAGTCGGCAACACCCGGCCCGTACGGCAAGACTGCGCGCGATCCGTTATCATGTGCATCTCCGCGCAATGACCGGCTGGCCGCAAGGCGCCCGCCGGAGCGCTTCGACCTCCAAGCAGACTCCCGATGCACACACGCTTTCCCCGCGCCGAAGCGCGTCAGTTCGACGCGGCGCATTTCCGCCAGGCCCTGTCGCAGTTCGCCACAGGCGTCACCGTCATCACCACCCGCCTGGCCGATGGCACCCTCCTGGGCCTGACCGCCAGCTCCTTCAATTCGGTGTCGCTGGATCCGCCGCTGGTGCTGTGGAGCCTGGGCACGCGGGCCAACAGCCTGCAGGCGTTCTCGGGCAACTCGCATTACGTCATCAACATCCTCAGTGCCGAACAAGCTCATCTGGCGCAGCAATTCGCCAGCAAGATGGAGAACCGCTTCGAGGGTGTGGCCTACACCCTCTCGCGCACCGGACAGCCGGTGCTGGAAGGCGCCTCGGCCTGGTTCGAATGCCACAACCGCAGCCAGTATCCGGAGGGAGACCACGTCATCTTCGTGGGCGAAGTGGAACACTGCGAAGTCGACCCGCAGGCTGCGCTGGTCTTCCACAATGGCCGGTTCACGAAGACTGAGGCTTTCTGAACTTGGCGTCTGCTGTGCCTTGAGGCAGATCGCAAAATGAAAATGGCGCCCGGAGCAAATCCGGGCGCCATTTTTTTGCAGCAGAGTTCCGGTCTTAGAAGCGATAGCCCACCGACAGGAAGGTCACGATCGGGTTGATCGTCAGGCTGGTGCTCGAGTGGGTGGTACCGCCTGCCACTGCCGGCAGCTCGGTGGTGATGGTGGCATCGGTCTTCAACGGAATGTAGGACACCGACAGGCCCACCGACCAGTTCTTGTCGAAGTTGTAGTTGGCACCCACGGTCAGCACCGGTGCCCACGAGGAGCTCAGGCTGGCGCTGGACTTGGCGCTGCTGATGGCGCCATTGGTGTACTTGCTGGAAATGGTGCGCTGGAAGTTGCTGGTCAGCTCGACGTTGTCGTACCAGACGTAGGTCACGCCGGCACCGACGAAGGGACGGAAGGCGCTGTTGCCGTCACCGAAGTGGTACTTCGCCACGATGGCCGGGCTCCACTGCTTGGCCTTGCCGATCTCGCCCACGCCAGCCAGGGTGCCGGTGCCATCGAGCTTGAAGGTCGGCGGAATACCCAGGTCAGCGGTCAGCGAGAAGTTGTCGGTCAGGTAGCGGGTGAAGGCCAGGCCCAGGGTATCGGCGCTCTTCACGGTGGAACCGGAGCCGGGGATGGGGCCCGCGCCGGGACCATCATTCTTGCGCAGGATTTCGCTGGAATCCTGCGGTGCCAGGTGGAACCAGCCCACGCTGACGACATTGCTGCCCGCAGTCTGGGCCATGGCCGGTGCAGCGCAAGCTGCCATCACGGACAGGGCGGCGATCTTCGGCAGAAGGGAAAATTGTTTTTGCATTGCTGTCTCCAAGAGTTGCGGGCAGTGCCCGGATTTTTTATTCCCGGCCTCAGGCATCGGACGGGATGGATCTCACGGCTGGTTACCGTTTTTCATTATTCAACGTAATCCTGCGTAACTGGAAAGTACGTGGTTTTTACGCTGACGAAACAAAAAGAACGCGCGTGCTATTCCTTGGAGATACTATGCCAGCTTTGTCACAATTTGTATAGAACATGTGAAGAGCACGAACGTGCTTGTCGGCTTTTGACAACCGCGTACTGACCCAAAGGTCAGTACCGGCGCGGCAGAGCGGCGGAGCAGGGAAATCGGCAGCGAGCCGCAGCGTTCCGGTTCACCGCCGCAGAACGACTGCTCAGCTTGGGAGCAGTCGCGCCAGCAAACCCTGCGAATCGAAGGCAGCACGGCGCAGGCGGTCGTTGACGCCCTGCCATTCTGCGCCGAGGGGCAGCGATTCCACCACGATGAGGTCCGCGCCCGCATGGTCCATATCGCGCAGGGCGGCATAGAGATCATGGGCATAGGCATCGGCAGCGGGCGGCATCGGCCGGATCACGTGCACGCCGGGCATACCCTCGCCCCGGAATCCGCGCTGGATCAGCGCGACCTTCTGGCCGATGCCGGCCAGCTTGCCCAGCAGTGCCGGCAGCTCGGCAGGCGCAACCTGCACCACCGGCGTATGCGGTGCGTAATGCGCATCGAGCGTACCCGATGCGCGCGGTGCAGTGGCGTCGGGCGTGGCCAGCGGTACCCCCAGCACGGCCGCAATACGATCCGCACTGATCTGGCCGGGACGCAGCAACACCGGGCCATGCGTCTCGATGCGGGACAGGTCGACGATGGTGGATTCGATGCCCACTTCGCTCTGTCCACCGTCAAGCACGTAATCCACGGGGCTGTCGGCATCGCTGCCGAATTCCTCGCGCACGTGCTCGGCGGTGGTCGGGCTGACGTGCCCGAACTTGTTGGCCGAGGGACCGGCGATACCGCCCTTGCCGCCCCGGAATTCGCGCAGCAGCGCTTGCGCCACCGGATGCGAAGGACAGCGCACGCCCACCGAATCCTGGCCACCGGCCACGGCATCGGGAATGTGCGCGGCGCGCTTCAAGATCAGCGTGAGCGGACCAGGCCAGAACGAGGCAATCAGGCGCCGCGCTTCCACCGGCACCGACGCCGCCCAGTAGCCGATATCGGCTTCCGGCGAAACGTGCACGATCACCGGATGATTGGCCGGCCGGCCCTTGGCCGCATAGATGGCAGCAATGGCCGCCGGATTCTCGGCGTCGCCGCCGAGGCCGTAGACGGTCTCGGTCGGGAAGGCCACCAGGCCGCCCTGCTCCAGCCTGCGCGCGGCATGCATGATGGCGGCCGCATCGATGGCTACGGTGGAAGAAGCGTGCTTGTCGTTCATTGCCCGCCTCGCTTACAGCGTGATGCCGAGGATGGCGCAGGCTGCTGCCAGCTGGCGCTGTGCATCGGCCAGCGTGGCAGCGGTGAAGGTGACATGGCCCATCTTGCGGCCACGGCGTGCTTCAGCCTTGCCATACAGGTGCAGGTGCGCACCGGGCAGCGCCAGCACCTGATCCCAGGCCGGTTCGCGCTGGGTGTCGGTATCACCCTCGTACCAGACATCGCCGAGGATATTCAACATCACCGAGGGCGAATGCTGGCGCGTATCGCCCAGCGGCAGGCGCGCCATGGCGCGGGCCTGTTGTTCGAACTGGCTGGTGACGCAGGCATCGATGGTGTAGTGGCCGCTGTTGTGCGGACGCGGGGCCATCTCGTTGACCACCAGCGCGCCATCGTCCAGCACGAAGAATTCGATGCACAGCACACCGACGTACTGCATCGCGCCGATGATCTGCAAGGCCGCCTGCTGCGCACGTGCAGCGGCATCGGCCTTGATGTTGGGACCGGGCACGGTGGTGGTGAAGAGGATGCCGTCACGATGCACGTTCTCGGCAATCGGATAGACCACGGCCTGGCCATCATGGCCGCGCGCCACCAGTACCGAGACTTCGTAAGCCAGCGGCAGCATCTTTTCCAGCACGCAGGTCACGCCCTTCATGGCGGCGAACGCGGCGCGCACTTCGTCGATGCTGCGCACGCGCACCTGGCCCTTGCCGTCATAACCCATGCGCGCCGTCTTGAGGATGCCTGGCAGCAGGTTGGCATCGAGGCCATCGATATCCGCCTCGCTGTTGATCACCAGGTGCGGTGCCGGCAGCACGCCGGACTGCGATCCGCATTCGGTGAAGAAGGCCTTCTCTGCAGTACGATCCTGCGCAATCGAGACCCCGGAAGCTGCCGGTGCCACGAAGGTCTGCGCTGCCAGCGTCGCCAGGCTCTTGGCCGAGACGTTCTCGAACTCGGTCGTGATGGCCGCACACAGCGTACCCAGTTCAGCCAGCGCCGCACCATCGTCGTAGGCGGCATTGATGAGGCGGTCCGCCACCTGCCCGGCCGGGCAGTCGGCATCGGCTTCCAGCACGGCGACCTTGAAGCCCATGCTCTGCGCCGCGTGGGCGAACATGCGGCCGAGCTGGCCACCGCCCATCACGCCCAGCCAGGTGGCCGGGGTGGTCGAGGGAACGGCGGGACGGAGGGTGGAGGCGGACTGCTGGGTCATACAGGCAACTTCATGTCGAGGGCGACTTGCGTCTGGGTCTTGCGGAAGGCTTCCAGCTTTTCAGCCAGGGCCGCGTCGGTGGTAGCCAGCATGGCGATGGCGGAGAGCGCCGCATTGGCGGCACCGGCTTCACCGATGGCATAGGTGGCCACCGGAATGCCCTTGGGCATCTGCACGATGGACAGCAGCGAATCCTCGCCACGCAGGTACTTGGAAGGCACCGGCACACCCAGCACCGGCACGATGGTCTTGGCGGCGATCATGCCCGGCAGGTGCGCAGCGCCGCCGGCACCGGCGATGATGGCGCGCAGGCCGCGCGTACGGGCGCTCTCGGCGTAGGCGAACATCTGGTCCGGCATGCGGTGGGCAGAGATCACCTGGGCTTCGAAGGGCACGCCGAAGTCCTTCAGGATGGTGACCGCATTCTGCATCACCTCCCAGTCGGAGGACGACCCCATGACCACGCCGATCAGCGGTTTGACAGTATCGTTCATGTCCGGTCCTCGTCAGTCCTTGAGCTTCTCGCCGGTCAGGCGTTCCAGCGCCTCGCGGTACTTGGCGCCGGTCTTTTCGATCACATCGGCCGGAAGCGCCGGTGCAGGCGGGGTCTTCTGCCAGCCGTCGACGGTTTCCAGGTAGTCGCGCACGAATTGCTTGTCGAAGGACGGCGGCGAGATGCCGACCTGGTAACTGTCGGCCGGCCAGAAACGCGAAGAGTCCGCAGTCAGCACTTCATCCATCAGGTGCAGCACGCCGTTGTCGTCCAGGCCGAATTCGAACTTGGTGTCGGCGATGATGATGCCACGCGTGGCCGCGTAGTCGGCGGCTTCCTTGTAGAGCTGGATGGCCACATCACGGATCTTGTGGGCCAGTTCGGTGCCGATGCGCTTTTCGGTTTCTTCGAAGCTGATGTTTTCGTCGTGTTCGCCCAGGTCGGCCTTGGCGGCCGGGGTGAAGATCGGCTGTTCCAGCTTGGAGGCCTGCTGCAGGCCCGCCGGCAGCTTGATGCCGCAGATCGCACCGGTGGCCTGGTAATCCTTCCAGCCGGAACCGATGATGTAGCCGCGCACCACGGCTTCCACCAGGATCGGCTTCAAGCGCTTGGCCACCACGGCGCGTCCGCGCACCTGCTCCACTTCGGCCGGGCTCACCACGGACTCGGGATCGACGCCGGTCAAGTGATTGGGCACGATATGGCCCAGCTTCTCGAACCAGAAATCGCTCATCTGGTTCAGGACCTTGCCCTTGCCGGGGATCGGTTCGTTCATGATGACGTCGAAGGCCGAGAGGCGATCGGTGGTCACGATCAACAGCTTGTCGTCGCCGACGGCATAGTTTTCACGGACCTTGCCTGTGCCCAGCAGCGGCAGGGAAGTGATCGAGGATTTGTAGAGACTGCTCATGGTGGTCTTCTCGTAAAGTCAAAAACCGGAACCGCCATTTTCAGGGCGATTCCGGTCGGTGGGGCCTTGCGTGCGGCGTAGGCCGTATCAGGCTTGAGCGCTTACTGGACGATCTGTGCCAGTTCGCCGCTCTTGTACTTCTCGGCGATCTTTTCCAGCGAGACCGGCTTGATCTTGCCAGCCTGGCCTTCGCAGCCGAAGGACAGGAAACGTGCCTTGCAGACCAGCTTGGCCGCTTCGCGGGCGGGCTTGAGGTAGTCGCGCGGGTCGAACTTGGACGGGTTCTCGAACAGGTAGCGGCGGATCGCACCGGTCATGGCCAGGCGGATGTCGGTGTCGATGTTGATCTTGCGCACGCCGTGCTTGATGCCTTCCTGGATCTCTTCGACCGGCACGCCGTAAGTTTCCTTCATGTCACCGCCGAATTCGCGGATCTCGGCCAGCAGTTCCTGCGGCACCGACGAAGAACCGTGCATCACCAGGTGGGTGTTGGGGATGCGGGCGTGGATTTCCTTGATGCGATCGATCGCCAGGATGTCGCCGGTGGGCTTGCGCGAGAACTTGTAGGCGCCGTGCGAAGTACCGATGGCAATGGCCAGCGCGTCGCACTGGGTGGCCTTGACGAAGTCGGCCGCCTGGTTCACGTCGGTGAGCAGCTGTTCGCGGGTCATGGTGCCGTCGGCGCCGTGGCCGTCTTCCTTGTCGCCCTTCATGGTTTCCAGCGAACCCAGCACGCCCAGTTCGGCTTCCACGGTCACGCCGATGGCGTGCGAGAACTCGACCACCTTGCGCGAGACTTCGACGTTGTACTCGTAGCTGGCCACGGTCTTGCCGTCGGCTTCCAGCGAGCCATCCATCATGACGGAGGAGAAACCGGACTTGATCGCCGCCATGCAGACCGCCGGCGACTGGCCGTGATCCTGGTGCATCACCACGGGGATGTGCGGATAGGCTTCCACGGCCGCCGAAATCAGGTGGCGCAGGAAGGCTTCGCCCGCGTACTTGCGGGCACCGGCGGAGGCTTGCATGATCACGGGCGCGCCGACTTCATTGGCGGCTTCCATGATGGCAGTGACCTGCTCCAGGTTGTTGACGTTGAATGCCGGCAGGCCGTAGCCGTTTTCGGCGGCATGGTCCAGCAGTTGACGCATGGATACGAGAGGCATGATGAAAACTCCAGAACGATGAAAAATCAGTACTCGCCAACGCGCAGGATCTTCAGCGCATTGGTGCCGCCGACCTGGCCGATGGGCTCGCCCCAGGTCACGACGATCAGGTCACCCTTCTGCACCACGCCTTGCGCCAGCAGGAGGTCCTGGGCGCCCTTCAACATGGCTTCGGTGTCGGGCGCCTGGGCCAGTTCCAGCGTATGCACGTTGCGGAACAGCGAAGCCTTGCGGCGCGTGGCGACATTGGGGGTGATCGCAAAGATCGGGATATCGATGTTGTGACGGCTCATCCACAGCGCCGTCGAACCGGATTCGGTGAGCGCGGCGATGGCCTTCACGCGCAGGTGGTGCGCGGTAAACAGGGCGCCATAGGCGATGGACTGGTCCACGCGGGTAAAGCGCAGGTTCAGGAAATCGGCATCCAGCTGCACGCTCTCGGAACGCTCGGCTTCCAGGCAGATGGCCGACATGGCTTCCACGGTTTCCACCGGATACTTGCCGGAGGCAGTCTCGGCCGAAGTCATGACGGCATCGGTACCATCCAGCACGGCGTTGGCCACGTCGGAGACTTCGGCGCGGGTCGGCACGGCATTGACGATCATGGACTCCATCATCTGGGTCGCAGTGATGGTCAGCTTGTTGGAGGCGCGGGCCATCTTGATCATGCGCTTCTGCAAGCCCGGCACGGCGGCGTTGCCCACTTCCACGGCCAGGTCGCCACGGGCCACCATGATGCCGTCGGAGGCATCCAGGATTTCCTGCAGCAGGGGGATGGCTTCTGCGCGCTCGATCTTGGCGATCATCATCGGCTTGTGGCCGAAGGGCTCACCGGCCACGTTGGAGAGCTGGCGCGCCATTTCCATGTCGGTGGCATTCTTGGGGAAGGACACGGCCACGTAATCGGCCTGGAAGCTCATGGCGGTCTTGATGTCGTCCATGTCCTTGGCCGTCAGCGCCGGTGCGGACAGGCCGCCCCCCTGGCGGTTGATGCCCTTGTTGTTGGACAGTTCGCCGCCGATCTTGACGACCGTATGGATCTCGTTGCCGATCACGCGCTCGACCTTGAGCACGATCAGGCCATCGTTCAACAGCAGGATGTCGTTGCCCTTCAGGTCACGCGGCAGTGCCTTGTAGTCCAGGCCCACGCGTTCCTGGTTGCCCATCTGGCAATCGGAATCGAGGATGAACTTGTCGCCGTTGGCCAGCATGATCTTGCCATTCTCGAACTTGCCCACGCGGATCTTGGGACCTTGCAGGTCGGCCATGATGGCGACCTTCTTGCCGCATTCGTCGGCCACTTCACGCACCAGGGTAGCGCGGTCGATGTGGTCCTGCGGCTTGCCGTGCGAGAAATTGAGGCGCACGACGTCAACGCCGGCGCGGATCATGCGGGTCAGGGTTTCACGGTCGCTGGATGCGGGACCGATGGTGGCGACGATTTTTGTTGCTCTGGACATGAATACCTTCTGGTTGCGACTTGGTGATAGAAGCCCGCTGCCCGGCCCGATGCAGGGCCGATCAGGCGGAGAGCTTCCGCCCCGAACGCGCGTCTCGGACGCGTTCATCATTGGTGGTGCTACAGACTCAGAATCCGGATGGAACAGCCGGGCGCCGCGCCCGGCAACAGGGCGCAGCGCCGGTCATGCTTACTGCGCGCGTTGCAGCAGGATCTCGACAGCCGGCAGGGTCTTGCCTTCCAGGAATTCCAGGAAAGCGCCACCACCGGTGGAGATGTAGCCGACCTTGTCGGCAATGTTGTACTTGGCAATGGCGGCCAGGGTGTCGCCGCCACCGGCGATCGAGAAGCCGGACGATGCCGCGATGGCGCGGGCCAGGGTCTCGGTGCCACGGCCGAACTGGTCGAACTCGAACACGCCCACCGGACCGTTCCAGACGATGGTACCGGCACGGCCCAGCTGTTCAGCCAAGGTAGCAGCGGTCTCGGGACCGATGTCGAAGATCATGTCGTCGTCGGCCACATCAGCAGCCGCCTTCACGGTGGCTGCAGCGGTCGGCGAGAATTCCTTGCCCACCACGACGTCCGTGGGGATGGGCACCGAAGCGCCGCGCTTGGCCATCAGTTCGATGATGGCCTTGGCGTCGTCCACCAGGTCCGGCTCGGCCAGCGACTTGCCGATCTTCAGGCCGGCCGCCAGCATGAAGGTGTTGGCGATGCCGCCACCGACGATGAGGTTGTCGACCTTCTCGGCCAGCGTCTTCAGGATGGTCAGCTTGGTGGACACCTTGGAACCGGCCACGATGGCCACCAGCGGGCGGGCCGGCTGGTTCAGGGCCTTGCCCAATGCATCCAGCTCGGCGGCCAGCAGCGGGCCGGCACAGGCGACGGGAGCAAACTTGGCCACGCCATAGGTGGTGGCTTCGGCGCGGTGCGCGGTACCGAAGGCGTCGTTGACGTAGATGTCGCAGAGCTTGGCGATCTTTTGCGCCAGCTCGTCGCTGTTCTTCTTTTCGCCCTTGTTCAGACGGCAATTTTCCAGCAGCACGACCTGGCCGGGCTGCACGTCCACACCATCGACCCAGTCGGCGACCAGCTTGACTTCGCTTCCCAGCAGTTCCGAGAGGCGCTTGGCCACCGGGGCCAGCGAATCTTCGGGCTTGAACTCGCCTTCGGTCGGACGGCCCAGGTGGGAGGTCACCATCACTGCAGCGCCTGCCTGCTGGGCATCGCGAATGGCCGGGACCGAAGCGCGGATGCGGGTATCTTCGGTGATGTTGCCGGCATCATCCTGCGGGACGTTGAGATCGGCACGGATGAAGACGCGTTTGCCTTGCAATTGCTTGGCAGAAATCAAATCGCTCAGTCGGTTGAATTTCATAGGTAGGAATTCGAAGAAGGGGGCGAAAAACGCCGTATTTTACTCCAGCCTGACCCGCTCCTGACGGCTTTTTGGCAGCCTGTACAACATCCGGAGCGCATCCTGGCGCTCTGCGCGAAACTTCACAGCAACCAGCGCAGCAGTGTAAAGAGTGACATTCCTGCCACAATAGTTCCCAGAAGATGACGCGTTGCCGCAAAGAAAACGCCGGCACCGATGCCGGCCAGCAACTTCGGATTGGCCAGGCTCATCTCGATGGCCCCGCCTGAGGTCACCAGATCGGGGAAGATGATGGCCGCCATGGCCGCTGCCGGCGCATAGCTCAAGGCATGCTTCACGCGCGGCGGCAGCTTGACGGCATGGCCGAACAGGAAGAAGCCGCTTCGGGTCACCACTGTGGAGATGGTCAGCAGCACGATGGCGCCCCAGACATACCAGTCACTCATGCCGCCGCCCCTGCATCGTCCTCATTGCCGCTGCCCGGCAGCAGCTTGTCGGCCAGCATGGCCGCCGCCATGCCCAGCACCATGGCCAGCAGCAAGCCCAGCCGGTACGGCAGCTCCAGTGCCAGCACCGCCACCGTACCCGAGACGACCACCCCGGCCAGTGCCGGCAGGCTGCTGGTCATGGGGATCATCACGGCAATCAGGGCCAGGGTCCCGGCAAAGCCGATATTCCAGCTTTCCGGGATCTGGCTGCCGAGCAGGATACCGATGGCCGCACCGAGCTGCCATGCGACCCAACCCGGATAGCAGATGGCCGCAAAATAGCCGATCTTGCCGGCAGGTTGATTGAAAGTAGAGGGAGGATAGCGCTGCGGGAAGAAGGCCATCGAGATATCGCCATTGAAAAAACCGTACCAGACCCGGCGATACCAGGGCAGGTGTTCGAAGTGCGGTGCCACCGCCGCCGAGAAAATCACGAAGCGCAGGTTGACGATCATGGCGGTGAAGAACACCACCAGCAGCGGCACCCCGGCCGCCAGCAAGGGCAGCGCCGCGAATTGGGCCGACCCGGCATAGACCAGGAGGCTCATGCCCAGCGACTGGTAGATCGTCAGCCCCGACTTGACCATGGCCATGCCCGAGACCATGCCCCAGGCCAGCACGGCGGGAATGGTCGAGGCACTGGCACGCCAGCCTTCCTGGAAGGCTTCCTTCTCGATGCGGCGGGCGGCGCCAGGGTCCTGCACGAGGGTGTTGCCCCCCTCCCCTGATCGGTCCTCGCCTGTCTCCTTCTGCATTGTTCTTCCGTCGGCGATTGAAGAAGCGGCCGGCCGCAGAGGGCCGGCGCGCGTGATGATGGGTGCATTTTCACTCAGGCCTTTCATTCTACAGATGAAAGTTTTTACTCGCGTGAATCCGCTAAAATGGTGTTCTTTGTTCAGTTCGATTTGTCAGGACGGAACAATCCATTTCGGGAAGTTTGCAATCACCGCACACAGGGAGACCACCATGTCCATGGCTGACCGCGACGGCAAGATCTGGAAGGACGGCGCGCTGATCGATTGGCGAGACGCCACCATTCACGTACTGACCCACACCCTGCACTACGGCATGGGTGTCTTTGAAGGCGTGCGCGCCTACAAGACCCCGGAAGGCACGGCCATCTTCCGCCTGAAGGAACATACCCAGCGCCTGTTCAACTCGGCCAAGATCTTCCAGATGGAAGTGCCGTTCGACCAGGCCACCCTGGCCGAGGCGCAGTGCCAGGTGGTGCGCGAGAACAAGCTGGAATCCTGCTACATCCGCCCGCTGATCTGGATCGGCTCGGAAAAGCTGGGCGTGTCCGCCAAGGGCAACCAGATCCATGTGGCCATCGCGGCCTGGCCGTGGGGCGCCTACCTGGGCGAAGACGGCATCAACAAGGGCATCCGTGTGAAGACTTCTTCCTTCACCCGTCATCACGTCAACGTTTCGCTGGTGCGCGCCAAGGCCAGCGGCTACTACATCAATTCCATCCTGGCCAACCAGGAAGCGCTGGCCGATGGCTACGATGAGGCCCTGCTGCTGGACACCGAGGGTTATGTCTCGGAAGGTTCCGGTGAAAATGTCTTCATCGTCAAGAACGGCAAGATCTATACTCCCGACCTGGCCTCCTGCCTGGACGGCATTACCCGCGACGCCGTGCTGACCATGGCGCGCGACCTGGGCATCGAGGTCATCGAAAAACGTATCACCCGCGACGAGATGTATTGCGCCGATGAAGCTTTCTTCACCGGCACCGCCGCCGAGGTCACGCCGATCCGCGAACTGGATCGCCGCGTCATCGGCAACGGCGGCCGTGGCCCCATCACCGAGAAGCTGCAGACCCTGTTCTTCGACGTGGTCTCGGGCCGGGCACCGCAGTACAAGCACTGGCTCACGCTGGTGTGAGGCGCGGCCGGATCAGCACAGATTTTTACGTATCAACTTCAGTCAATTGCAAGCAACGGAGAACAAGATGAGCCAAGCTCAAGCATCGCAGGGCGTGATCCTGCTCGAAGGCAAGGACCTCCCGGCCCACTGCCCCAACCCCAGCATGTCGGCCTGGAACTCGCACCCGCGCGTGTTCCTGGAACTGGACGCGCACGGCGCGGCCAAATGTCCGTACTGTGGTACCCAGTACCAGCTCAAACCCGGTACCGTGGTCAAAGGCCACTAACCTCGAGCTTTCGCACCAGACACGAGAGGGCCCACAAGGCCCTCTTTTCATCTGATCCGGAGATTCTCATGCCCCGCAACAAACTGATCCATGGTTCGCCCGATGAAATCGAAGCAGCCTACTATGACGCCCTGGCCCGTGCCGACCTGGACGCGCTGATGGACCTGTGGGCCGATGACGAGGAAATCGTCTGCATCCACCCCGGCGCACAACGCCTGGTCGGCCATGCTGACATCCGCGCCGTGTGGGAAGACATCCTCTCCAACGGCGGCCTGCATATCCGCCCGCGCCAGTTGCATGCCACCCAGAACATGATGACCGCCGTGCACAGCGTGGTGGAAGATATCGACCACGGCGGCGAACCGCAGCCGGATGTCCATGTCATCGCCACCAACGTCTACCTCAAGACCGCCCTGGGCTGGCGCATGGTGATGCACCACGCCTCGGTCGCACCCGGTGCGGCACCGGTGGAACCGGTGATCAGCGGGGCCATGCTGCATTGAGGGCGGCCTGATTTATCCACAGGCGCTTGCGCCATCCGATTCCGAGCAAGGCTGCATCATGCTTTACGTCCCGCCCCGCTGGCTTCCCGGCGGCCATCTCCAGACCATCTATCCCTCCACCTTCCTGCCCAAGCCGAAGGTGGCTTTCCGGCGCGAGCGCTGGGAAGCGCCCGACGGCGACTTCATCGACATCGATTTCGTCGACGGCCAGCCTGGACGGCCGCTGCTGGTGCTGTTCCACGGGCTGGAAGGCTCGTCCGGCAGCCACTACAGCCGCGCGCTCATGGCGGAAGTAGAGCGGCGTGGCTGGCATGGGGCGATTCCGCATTTTCGCGGCTGCTCGGGGGAAATCAACCTGGCACCGCGCTTCTATCACTCGGGCGATAGCGCCGAGCTGGACTGGATCATCCGCCGCCTGAAGCTGCGCCAGCAAGACCTGGCGGCCACGCACCTGTACGCCTGCGGCGTTTCGCTGGGTGCCAATGCGCTGCTGCGCTGGCTGGGCGAATCCCAGCACGAGGCCGAAATCGTCGACGCCGCCTGCGCAGTGTCGGCACCGCTGGACCTGGCCGGGGGCGGCGCGGCGCTGGCCAGCGGCTTCAACCGGCTCTATACCTGGGTGTTCCTGCGCACCATGCGGCCCAAGTGCCTGGCCAAGCTGGACCAGTTCCCGGGCCTGTTCGACCGCGAGGCCCTGCTGTCGGCGCGCGACCTGTATGCCTTCGACAACGTGGTCACCGCGCCCCTGCATGGCTATCGCAATACCGACGATTACTGGGACCGCGCCAGCGCCAAGCACATCCTCAACGACATCAGCGTGCCCACGCTGGTATTGAATGCGCAGAATGATCCTTTCCTGCCGGCGCGCCACCTGCCGCGCGCGGCCGCACCGGAAGTGGTCTTGGAGTATCCCGAACAAGGCGGCCATGTCGGCTTCGCCGCAGGCGGCCCGCCGGGCAGCCTGGCGTGGCTGCCGCAGCGGCTGCTGCATTTCCTGGAAGGCAAGGCGGAGAGCGCCTTCGTGGCCCGCACGGAGCTGGCCCATGGATGAGATCGTCCGCCAGGCCATGGCCCGCTGGCCCAATGTGCCGCACTGCTTCGGCTGGCTGCGGCTGGATGCACGCGGACAATGGCGCATGCGCGACGAACAGGCGCAGCAGCTGGCGTTACCGGGAGATCCCATCCGCCACCCGGCCCTGCTGGCCTTCATCGACCGCAACTATGCCTGCGACGACATGGGCCGCTGGTATTTCCAGAACGGGCCGCAGCGGGTGTATGTGGATCTGGAATGGGTGCCGCATATCCTGCGGACCCAGCCGGGTGCGAATGCCCTGGTACCGTCGCTCATCCTGCATACCCAGGTCGCGGTGGAGCACCTCGATGCCGCCTGGATGGATGAGAACGGACGTCTCTACCTGCGCAGCGGCAACATCATTGCCGGCGTCGATGACCGCGACCTGGCCACCCTGCTGCCCTGCCTGCATCATGCCGGGCAGGCGGATGAAGAGGCCCTGCTGCGCTGGCTGGAGGGCGCTGAGGATTTGACGCTTTCCTTCACCTGGAACGGACAGGGCCTGCCGCTGCAGCGCATCGCCAGCGATCAACTGGAACAAACTTTCAGCTTCGTCTGTAGCCCCCGTCCCGCCTGACTTTGCGGCTGGCGGGAGTCAGCGGTCTTTGAGCTCCTTCTGCTCATCCTTCCAGCGCGCCTTCCATTCGCGCTCGCGCGCATCGATCTGCGACTGGTCGTAGAAGGTCGCATCGGGCGCCTTGCGGGCAATGCCCAACTGATCGATGGCAGCCAGCAGGCTGCCGTTGAGTGCATAGGATTCGGCCAGCGCCAGATGCTGCAGGGCCTGCTTGCCCTGAGCCGCGTAGACCTTGGCCAGCAGCTGCTGCACCTGGGCATCCGAACGATACAGCTGCGCCTGGTCGCGCAGGTAGGCCACGGCCTGGTCATAGCGGTTGGCGGCGATCAGGGCATCGGCGTACTGGCGCGCGACGCTGCGCGAGATGGGGAACTGCTGGCGCATGCTCTGCGCCACCTGCAGCGCCTGCTGGGTCTGCTTGCGGGCGATCTTGATGTCGATGTCGAGGCTGCCGAAGAAGATGCCGGTCTTCATCGGGATGGCCGCTTCCTGGGCCTCCTTGAGCGCGGCCTCGGCCTGCTCGAAGCGGTTCTGGCGGTAGTAGGCGTAAGCCAGGCCATACTTGGCGGCCGCCGTCATCAGCTTGGTATTGTTTTTGGCCTGGTCGGTGAACTTGGCCACGTTATCGCGCAGGCCCTGCACGCTGTCATTCTGCAAGACCTGGGTGCGCACGCGCGCCAGCTGGAATTCCGGGTTGTCCACACGCTGCTTGTAGCGCTGGTCGCGGATGCGGGCCTGGATGTCGGCGATACGCTCGGTGGTCAGCGGGTGCGTCATCAGGTAAGGCGGCACCGCATCGCTGTAATTGCGCGAGGCCGTCTGCAAGCGGCCGAAGAAGGTCACCATGCCCGACGGATCGAAGCCGCCATCGCGCATGATCTGCAGGCCGATGCGGTCGGCTTCGCGTTCGGCATCGCGGCTGAAGTTGAGCTGCCGCTGTACCGCCAGCCCGGTGCCGCCCATCATGGTCGCCATGGCGGCATCGCCCCCGGCCTTGGAAACGCCGGCCAGCGCACCCAGCACGATGGCCGCCAGCTGGATCATGGAGTTCTGCTTCTGCTGGCCCAGCATGCGGGCGATGTGACGCTGGGCCACGTGGCCGATTTCGTGCGACATCACGCCGGCCAGTTCGGATTCGGACTGCGCCGCCAGCACCAGGCCGCTGTTGACCCCGATGAAGCCGCCCGGTAGCGCGAAGGCGTTGAGCATGGGATCGCGCACCATGAAGAACTGGAAATCGAAGCCGGCTTCGCCACGCACCTCGGGGTGGATGGAGACCAGGTTCTGGCCGAAATTGTTGAGGTATTCGGAGATCGGACCATCGTCGACGTAGTCGCGGTCGGTGCGGATGTCGCGCATGATTTCTTCGCCCAGCTTGCGCTCCATCAGCGGCGACAGGCCTTCGCGCTCGGTATCGCCCAGGGTCGGCAGACCTTGCGCCACACCGGGATGCGGCAACAGCGTCAAGGGGGCGGCCGGCAGCAACAGGAAGGTGGCGCTGAGCGCACGCATGAGCATGCGGCGCAGGGGGCGGCGGGAAAGTTCAGGAACGGTTCGTGGCATGGACCCAGTCATCAATGGCAGATACATGGTGAAAGCAAGACAGCGACTGCGGTGCGGGCGGTGCACAGCACGGCGCTGGCGGCAAGCCGCAGGCTGCCTGCTATGATACCCGCTCCTATCCCTTCATTTCATCATCAGCGAACCAGCATGAGCACATCCGGCGACTCCGCGCCCAACGGCGGCCTCACTCATTTCGACCAGGACGGACAAGCGCACATGGTCGATGTCGGCGGCAAGAACGAGACCCATCGCGTGGCGCTGGCCACCGGCGTGATCCGCATGCAGCCAGCCACGCTGGCCATCATTGAATCGGGCACGGCCAAGAAGGGCGACGTGCTGGGCATCGCCCGCATCGCCGCCATCATGGCAGCCAAGCGCACCGGCGACCTGATCCCGCTGTGCCATCCGCTGGCCTTGACGCATGTGTCGGTGGAGTTCGAGACCGATGCAGCCAGTTCTTCCGTACGCTGTACCGCACGGGTGGAAACCTTCGGCAAGACCGGGGTGGAGATGGAAGCGCTCACCGCCGTGCAGGTCGGGCTGCTGACCGTCTACGACATGAGCAAGGCGGTCGACAAGACCATGGTCATGACCGATATCTGCGTGACCGAAAAGCGCGGCGGCAAGAGCGACATCAGCATGGCGCGACCTTGAGGCGGGAAGCTGCAGCAAATTCGCTGTGGACAAGACAAATGAACATTTGAACAAATGACAAACGCGCCCGAGGGCGCGTTTTTTTCATGCTGCATCCGCCGCTGCTACCGCAGATCAGCCGCGGCAGTTGGCCGGTGCAAACTTGGCCGGCAGCGTACCGGCGACGAAGCCGGTATTGGCCGTCGCGCCTTCAGGCGTGGCCGCCTGCTTCACCTCCTTGGCGGCGCATTGCCACTGGATGGTGCCGGAGGTGATGGTGGGGGTCAGGGTGAGCGTGCCACCGTCCCCGACACGCGGGCTGTAGGTGATCGTGATGACGCCGCCCACGCCGCGCTTTTCCATCGGCGAGACCTCGATCTTGCTGACGTTGTCGGTCGGGGTGAAGGCCGGCAGGCCCAGCTGCGCCACGGTGAAGACGCCGTTGTTGGAGCTGATCTGCTCGGTCACGGCCAGCTTGTAGGGTTCGGCCAGGTTGAAGCCTTCCGAGACGCGCGCGCGGGCGATGTAGTCCTGGTATTGCGAGGCCCCCAGCATCGCAAGAATGCCGACGATGGCCAGCGTAACCATCAGTTCGAGCAGGGTGAAGCCTTGTTGGGGACGACGGGTGACGACGGGTTTCATGGGATCCTCGTAAAAATGAAAAGGGCGTTGCCAGTATCGGCAGCGCCGGTCATGCGTACCAGCGAAAAAATTGCAAAGCTATCAGGTTTGTCGTGCTGCGGCGCTGACATGGCTCAAGCATGCCCTGCAGCCGGGCGTGTTGGCACAGGGCCTGCCCTGGCCTGCAGCGTGTCGGCCATCCCCATGGCCTGCACACGCCTTGCCGTTCAGGCGGCCGTTTTCTGGCGCTCCTGCTTCCTGCGCTTGAGCGTCAGGCCGGTCAGCACCACGCCAAGCGCACCGACCAGGCCGGGCAGGCTCAGGTGCACGGCAGCGCCCGGCAAGACGAATTCGGTATCGCCAATGAAGCCCGCGATCCAGCCCTGTACGGCGACATCGCTGAAGATCATGCCTCCGGCAATGTAGCCGAGCAAGGCTGCGCCCAGCGTGACGATGACCGGGAATTTCTCCATCAGCTTCAGTACCAGGGTACTGCCCCAGACGATGATGGGGATGCTGACCACGATGCCGAACACCACCAGCAGCAGCTGGTGCTCACCGGCCGCCTGCTCGGCGGCACTGGCAATGGCAATCACGTTGTCCAGACTCATCACCAGGTCCGCCACGATCACGGTCTTGACGGCGCCCCAGAGTCGGTCGCTGCCATTGATGTCGGTGTGCTCGTCGTCTTCATTGAGCAGCTTGATGCCGATCCACAGCAACAGAATGCCGCCGATCAGCTTGAGGAACGGCAACTGCAGCATCGTCACGGCAAAGGCGATCAAGGCGATGCGGATGCCGATGGCACCCACGGTACCCCAGACGATGCCCCTCATGCGCAGCTTGTCGGGCAGGTTGCGGCAGGCCAGCGCAATGACGATGGCGTTGTCGCCGCCGAGCAGGATGTCGATCAGGATGATCTGCGCCACGGCGACCCAGTTCAGGTTGGCCAGGAATTCCATGCATGTCCTCTTGGAAAAACAGCGCCTCGGAGCGGGCGCATGGCTGGAAGACCGCGTCGTGCGCGGTTAGTGCCTCCCGTCGGGACGGCTTGCCATAAATGACATGGGGAGCCGGAGCTCCCCATGCTGGTCTTGCTGGTACTACTGGTCTTGCGGGTACTGCTTTACTGCCGTGGCTGAGTCAGCCTGTGGCCAATTACAGCACCGACTTCAGCAGGCGGCCCATTTCGGACGGGTTGCGGGTGACCTTGATGCCGCACTCTTCCATGATGGCCAGCTTGGCTTCGGCGGTGTCAGCACCACCGGAGATCAGGGCACCTGCGTGGCCCATGCGCTTGCCCGGGGGCGCGGTCACGCCGGCGATGAAGCCAACCACCGGCTTCTTCATGTTGTCCTTGATCCAACGAGCAGCGTTGGCTTCGTCAGGACCACCGATTTCACCGATCATGATGACGGCGTCGGTGTCCGGATCGTCGTTGAAGGCCTTCATGACGTCGATGTGCTTCAGGCCGTTGATCGGGTCGCCACCGATACCGACGGCGGAGGACTGGCCCAGGCCCAGGGCGGTCAGCTGGCCCACGGCTTCATAGGTCAGGGTGCCCGAGCGGGACACCACGCCGATGCGGCCCTTCTTGTGGATATGGCCGGGCATGATGCCGATCTTGATTTCGTCCGGGGTGATCAGGCCGGGGCAGTTCGGGCCCAGCAGCAGGGTCTTGGAACCGGCCTTGGCCATGCGGTCCTTCAGGGCCAGCATGTCACGCACGGGGATGCCTTCGGTGATGCAGATGGCCAGGTCCAGCTCGGCTTCAACGGCTTCCCAGATGGCAGCAGCAGCGCCGGCGGGCGGCACGTAGATCACGGAAACGGTGGCGCCGGTGGCGTTCTTGGCTTCGGTGACGTTGGCATAGATGGGGATGCCTTCGAAGTCTTCACCGGCCTTCTTGGGGTTCACGCCTGCGACGAAGGCATTCTTGCCGTTCGCGTAGTCGCGGCACATGCGGGTGTGGAACTGACCGGTCTTGCCGGTGATACCTTGGGTGATGACCTTGGTGTCTTTGTTGATGAGGATCGACATTTCTCTTCCTTGACTGTGATGCCTGCGCCGCGGGCGGCGCCTGGACTGCAATGGCTTGCAGCCGGCGGCTCGCGCCGCGCAGGCTTGCGTATTGGGTTACTTACTTGGCAGCTGCCACGACCTTTTGGGCGGCTTCTTCCATGGAATCGGCCGAGATGATCGGCAGACCGGAATCGGCCAACAGCTTCTTGCCCAGGTCTTCGTTGGTGCCCTTCATGCGCACCACCAGGGGCACCTTCAGCGAGACGGCCTTGGAAGCCGCGATCACGCCTTCGGCGATCACGTCACAGCGCATGATGCCGCCGAAGATGTTGACCAGGATGGCCTTCAGTTCGGGGTTCTTCAGCATGATCTTGAAGGCTTCGGTGACCTTCTCGGTGGTGGCACCGCCGCCCACGTCCAGGAAGTTGGCCGGCTCGCCGCCGAACAGCTTGATGGTGTCCATGGTGGCCATGGCCAGGCCGGCGCCGTTGACCAGGCAGCCGATGTTGCCGTCCAGGGAGATGTAGGCCAGGTCGAACTTGGAAGCTTCGACTTCAGCCGGATCTTCTTCGTCCAGGTCGCGGTAGGCGACGATTTCCGGGTGACGGAACAGGGCGTTGGAGTCGAAGTTGAACTTGGCGTCCAGGGCGATGACCTTGCCGTCGCCGGTCAGGATCAGGGGGTTGATTTCAGCCAGGGAAGCGTCGGTTTCCCAGTAAGCCTTGTACAGGCCTTGCAGGTTCTGGCGAGCAGCCGGGATCGATTCGGCAGGCACGCCGATCTTGGCGGCCACGTCGTCGGCTTGGGCGTCGGTCAGGCCATCGATCGGGTCGATGATGACGTTGTGGATCTTTTCCGGGTTGCTGTGGGCAACTTCTTCGATGTCCATGCCGCCTTCGCTGGAGGCCATCAGGACGACCTTCTGCGAGACACGGTCGGTCACCAGGGAAACGTACAGTTCCTTCTTGATGTCAGCGCCTTCTTCGATCAGCAGGCGGCGAACCTTCTGGCCTTCGGGACCGGTCTGGTGCGTGACCAGCTGCATGCCCATGATCTGGTTGGCGTATTCCTTGACCTGCTCGATGGACTTGGCCACCTTCACGCCACCGCCCTTGCCACGGCCGCCTGCATGGATCTGGGCCTTGACGACCCACACCGGGCCGCCGAGCTTCTGGGCAGCCGCTTCGACTTCGTCGACCGACATGCAAGGAATGCCGCGCGGCACGGTTACGCCGAACTGGCGCAGGATTTCTTTACCCTGATACTCATGGATTTTCATGGGAGCTTCCCTTTAGACACTGAATGAATGAAACTTGCCGGATTGAAATTCGGTAGCCGGCATCGAGCCGGCCGACCAGAAAGCAGACTGCAACCCGCAGGCGGGGGTCGCATCCGTTGCCGGATGGAGTCGGGCGCAGGCGTGAGCTGCGCGGGTTGCGAGTGAATTCGTCGAATTGGGCATATGCATGCCGTCTGCTTTAGTTGGTCTGATAGTCGAAACACGCCAGCTTGCGCCGAAGCGTTCGCATTATCCATTCCTGCTCCTGACGTGGGCCTTGCACCGATGCGCCGTTTTAACAAACCGGCAACACGCGATATCTCCTCAGGCTTGCGCGCCGCAGCAAAAACTTCCGAATTTTAGCACACGACAAACGGCCTGTTGGCCGGTAGCGCTAACACGGGACGCAATGCGCCGGAATTACCATCGGACAGGACAAGTCCACACGCCGGCGGGATATTTTCAGTGAAAAACGGGAAAAATGTGCTCGACCGGGCTGGCCGCAGGGCGTGCCACCAGGTCTCAGGCGGACTCTTCGTCGTCGGCCCAAGCTTTCTGAAAGGCTTCACGGATGCTGCGATGGGAAAACCCCCGCTGCTGGAGGAAGCGCATCTGCTTTGCCCGGGTCTCCGCATCGGGTGGTGGCGCACTGTACTTGCGCCGCAGCACCTGCGCGGCGCGGTCGCCCTCCCCGGCGGCCAGATCGGCCTTCAGTTCGGCGATGGCTTCACCTTCGATACCATGGCCGTGAAGTTCGGAGATGATGCGCTGATTGCCGTAGCGCGCCGAGCGGCGATGCACGAGCGATTCGGAAAAACGTTCTTGGGAAAGGAAACGGGACTGCTCCAGCCATTGCAGGAGCGCGTCGATGTCATCGCCCTCTTGCGCGTAAGGGGCAAGCTTACGCGCAAGTTCCTGGCGACTATGCTCACGTGAAGAGAGATATTTGAGCGCCCTTGCTTTCAGGCTGATCGGCGGTCTTGGCATGTTGCGAACTTGCTGTACTGCGGTATTGCCTCCCGCCGAGACCGCCAACACAGCACGGCACCAGCGGGATAAACAAGCACCATCACGACCTCCAGGGCTCAGGCAAACCCTGTCGCCGTGATGACGCTTGAATCCTTTAAGCGCGGATTCAGGAAGCCTTGGCTTCCGCTTCGCCGCCGGCCAGCTCCGGCACGCCCAGTGCGACGCGGACCTTGTTCTCGATCTCGCGGGCCAGTTCCGGATGTTCCTTCAGGTAGTTGCGGGCATTGTCCTTGCCCTGGCCAATGCGCTCGCCGTTGTAGCTGTACCAGGCGCCGGACTTCTCGACCACCTTGTGTTCCGAACCCAGGTCCAGAATCTCGCCTTCGCGGGAAGTGCCTTCGCCATACAGGATGTCGAAGTGGGCTTCGCGGAACGGGGGCGCGACCTTGTTCTTGACGACCTTGACCTTGGTCTCGCTGCCGATGACTTCATCACCCGACTTGATCGAGCCGGTACGGCGGATGTCCAGGCGCACGGAAGCGTAGAACTTCAGCGCGTTACCGCCGGTGGTGGTTTCCGGGTTGCCGAACATGACACCGATCTTCATGCGGATCTGGTTGATGAAGATCACGGTGGTGTTGGTGCGGTTGATGCTGCCGGTCAGCTTGCGCAGTGCCTGCGACATCAGGCGGGCTTGCAGGCCGGGCAGGGAATCGCCCATGTCGCCTTCGATTTCAGCCTTGGGGGTCAGCGCGGCCACGGAGTCGACCACGATCAGGTCCACCGCACCGGAACGCACCAGGGCGTCGCAGATTTCCAGGGCCTGTTCACCGGTATCGGGCTGCGAGATCAGCAGGTCGTTCAGGTTCACGCCCAGCTTCTGGGCATAGGTGACGTCCAGCGCGTGCTCGGCGTCGATGAAGGCGCAGGTGCCGCCCAGCTTCTGCATTTCGGCGATCGATTGCAGGGTCAGGGTGGTTTTGCCCGAGGATTCCGGACCATAGATTTCGATGACGCGGCCACGCGGCAGGCCGCCGATGCCCAGGGCGATGTCCAGGCCCAGGGAGCCGGTGGAAACCGCCTGGATTTCCTCAGCGATGACGCCATCTTCCATGCGCATCACCGAGCCCTTGCCAAACTGCTTTTCAATCTGTGCCAACGCGGCGGCCAGCGCCTTGCTCTTTTCAGAGTTGTTCGCAGCTTTTTTGTCGTCCATAAATCTCTCTCGGCAAAATGTCGTGAAGACGGGTGTCAGGGGGAGTCTTGCTGATGTTGCTTGAATATTGCTTGGATCTTGCTCGCGGTGGCTGGCCATCGCCGGCCCGCCGCTGAGTTTGCCCGGCAGCAGTGGATGACCGCGCCGATAGAGCGATACTGTATAAAAAAACAGTGCCCGGCGCAAGCCTTTTTGTCGGCCCAGATTTCATCCGTGGGCGAAAACCACAATTATACGAGAGCCCGCCCTGCCAAAAACTTCATAAATCGCAGAGGAATGATGCATGGAAGGAAAAAAAACGGCACACTCGTGAGTTGGTGGGAATAATTCGTCAGCAATGGCTTAATTGATATCAATAGTCGTCATCTTGCACGATATTGCATCGCGGCAATTATTCGGCCCACGGCATTCCGCAATCCCGAACAGATCGCCTTACAGATCGCTTTACAGACCGTTCTCATGAGTTTAGTGCCCTTCAGCCACATCAGCGCCCTGCGCTGCCTGGTCATCGACGACATGCCGACGATGCGCCAGAACATCCGCATGCACCTCGGGCAGCTCGGCGTGACCAAGGTCGACCAGGCCGCCACGCCCGATGAAGCCATCCGCTTCGTGCAATCCGGCACCTATGACCTGATCATCTGCGACTACAACCTCAACAAGGAAAGCAACGGCCAGCAGCTGCTGGAGTTCTTCCGCACCCAGAACATGCTGTCGCCGACCTGCATGTTCATCATGGTGACGGCCGAGAGCGGCTACAACCTGGTGGCCAGCGCCGCCGAGTTCCAGCCCGACGCCTACATGTTGAAGCCGCTGACGGCCAGCCGCATCGCCGAGCGCGTGGATCGCCTGCTGGAGAAGCAGCACGCCATGCTGCCGGTGACCGAGAAGATGAAGCGCAAGGACATCGCCGGCGCCATCATCGAATGCGACAACGTGCTCAAGTCGGCCCCCAAGTGGATCGTCGAAATCATGAAGACCAAGGGCACGCTGCTGATCGAACAACGCCGCATCGACGAAGCGCGCGAGGTCTACAAGCAGGCCCTGGCCATGCGCGACGACCTGGTGTGGGCCAAGATCGGCCTGGCCCGCTGCAACATTGTGGCCGGCCAGATGGATGATGCGCGCGTGATCGTGCAAGACGTACTGGCGCAGAACAAGCAGTTCATCGCCGCCTACGACCTGATGGCGCAGATCGACGAAGCCCAGGGCAACCAGGAAGGCGCGCTGGAGGCGCTGACCAGGTCCTCCGAGATCATTCCCTCGGCGCGCCGCAGCCGCCTGGTGGGCGACGTGGCCTACCGCAGCGGCCATCTCGACCAGGCGCGCGAGGCCTATGACAAGGTCTTGAAGCACACCAAGGGTTCGCTCACCGCGCAGCCCACCGACCTGCTCTCGCTGGCCCAGGTGCACATCGACAGCGGCGATCCGGATGCCGCGCTGCGTTTGCTGGAAAGCGCGCCGCGCCGCTACGAGGAATCCAACCTCTTCGTCTCCGCGCAGGCCGCCGTGCAGGCCCAGGCCTACGTCCAGCTGGGCGACACCATCTCGGCCCAGCAAGCCTTCGAGACCGCCCGCCAGGCCGCCGGCAAGGAAGCCTCGGACACCGCCACCCTGGCCCTGGCCAAGGCCGCCTTCTCGATGGGCAAGGATGAGGAAGGTGCCAAGCTCATTGCCGAGGCCGTCAAGTCCGACCACGAGAACAAGACCCTGCAGATGCTGGCGCGCAAGGTGCTGGCCGATACCGGCCGCGCCAACCTGGCCGAGGAACTCATCGACGGTGCCGTCAAGCACTGCATGAGCATCATCGCCGAAGCCAATGCCCTCATGCGCAGCGCCAAACCCGACGAATCGCTGGCGCGCCTGGAAGAGGCGCTGGCCAGCATGCCGGAGAACACCGGCGTGCTGCTGGCGGCAGCCCAGCTGCACCTGCTGTGGATGAGCCAGCGCGGCTGGAACGAAGAATACGTCAAGCGCGTGCGCCGCTACCTGGCCACCCTGGACCGCCTGATTCCCGGCAACGATAGAGTCGCGAAGATGCACAAGTTCCTGCGCGACACCCTGACCAAAGTAGCCCCGAAGAGCTGACCATGGATCCCAAGCTTGCCGCGATCATCATTCACGACATCAAAAACTCCCTGGGCGTGCTGGAGGGGGAATTGCGCCGCCTGTCCGACGACGTGCCGCGCGTACAGCAGGCCCATGTCACCTGCCTGGCCCTGCAGGAAAAGCTGATCGCCTTCCTGACCCTCTACAAGGCCGATTCCCAGGGCCTGCGCGCGCAGGTCGAGGCCGTCTCGCCGCTGGACTTCCTCGATGCGCTGGTGCGCGAGCACGGCATGTCCCGCAGCAGCGACATCGCCCTGCGGGTGGACGAGACCGACATGCCGGTCATCGGCTTCTTCGATGAACACCTGGTGGCGCTGGCGCTGGAAGCGGCGCTGCAGAATGCCAGCCGCTTCGCGCGTTCGCAGATCGCGCTGGGCTGCCGCAAACATCCGGAAGGCGGCGTGATCTTCACGGTGCGCGACGATGGCCCCGGCATCGGCACCCAGGAAAAGAAGCCTTCCACCGGCTTGGGCATGGACCTGTGCAATGCCATTGCCACTGCCCACAACAAGGAGACCCGGCATGGCGAAGCGCGCCTGTCCAACCATCCTGATGGCGGTGCGCTGTTCGAGCTGTGCCTGCCCTGAACCGGTGGGGAGCGCCCGGCGCTGCCTCCTCCGCTTCGACCCTGTCCGGCCAGGGTCTCCTGTACAGCACTGCATGAGTGCAGAAGTGCATGAGTGCATGAGTACATGAATAGATGAGTACAGGAGTACAGGAGTACAGGAGCACAGGACTGCACCAGTAAACTTCTGCTCCACCCTATCCCTGCCCCTTTGCAGACGCCCCGCCCACATGCGCCGCCCGCATATGCAAGCGCGAAAATAGTCGTTCTTCCGCCAGGGCTTCCTCCTTAGAGTGTCGGTTGGTCCCGCCTGTGCGGCCGGCAATGGCCGCGCTGCGCCACCTCGCGCGGGACGATCCAACCAAGGGAGAACCCATTCATGCAACGCAGAGACTTCCTGCGCCTGGCCCCGGCCGCGCTCGGCGCTACCGTACTGGGCAGCGCGCCCCTGCTGGCGCGCGCCGCACAGCCGCCCAAGACCATCCGCCTGGACTATGCCTACTACTCGCCGCCCAGCCTGGTGCTGCGCAAGTTCGGCTGGCTGGAGGAAGACCTCAAGGCGCAAGGGACGGAAGTCAAATGGGTGCTCAGCGCCGGCAGCAACCGCGCGCTCGAATATCTCAACAGCGACAGCGTGGACTTTGGCAGCACCGCCGGCCTGGCCGCCCTGCTGGCGCGCGCCAACGGCAATCCGGTCAAGGCGGTCTACATCTATTCGCGTCCGGAATGGACGGCGCTGGCGGTGGGCAAGGATTCGACGGTGAAGTCCATCACCGAACTCAAGGGCAAGAAGATCGCCGCCACCAAGGGCACCGACCCGTATCTCTTCCTGCTGCGCGCGCTGCACGAGAACGGCCTCAAGAAGAGCGATGTCGAGATCGTCCACCTGCAGCACGCCGATGGCCGCGCTGCACTGGAACAGGGCCGCGTGGCCGCCTGGGCCGGGCTCGATCCGCATCTGGCCGCCAGTGAACTGGAAGCCGGATCACGCCTGATCTACCGCAACGTCAATTTCAACACTTACGGTTTCCTCAACGTCAGCGACACGTTCGCCGCCCGTCATCCGGACCAGGTCAAGCGCGTGATTGCCGCCTATGAACGTGCGCGCAACTGGATCATCACCCATCCCGACGAGACCGTGGCCCTGCTGTCGGAAGAGTCCAAGCTGTCGGCCCCGGTGGCGCGCCTGCAACTGAAGCGCAACGATTTCTCACACCCGCAGATCGGCCGCGAGCATATCGAAGCGCTGCGCGCTGCCTCGCCCATCCTGCTGGAAGAAGACCTGGTCAAGAGCGGCACCGACCTGCCGCGCACCATCAATGCTTTGATCGACCCCAGCTATGCGCAGGGCGTGGTGAAGGCCTGAGGCCATGGCTGATCCCATGCCGCTGCCGGCCACGCTGCAGGCCAAGTCCAAGCTGGGTAACCCGCAGGCCCAAGCCCACGGCCAGACCGAGGCCGCCCGGCCGCGCGGGGCGCGCGCCGCCACTGCGCGCCGCCGTGGCTGGCCGCATGACGATGGCTATCGTCCGGGGCGCTTCACCGGCTGGATCGTGCCTTTGCTGTTCCTGCTGGCGATAGAGGCCGCTGCCCGGCTCGACCTGGTTCCCGCGCGCCTGCTGCCACCGCCCAGCGAGCTGGCAACTACCCTGTGGAGGCTGGCGCAGCGCGGTGAATTGCTGCCGCATATCGCCGCCAGCCTCGCCCGTGTCGCCGCCGGCTTCGTGATCGGCAGCGTGCTGGCGGTCGCCCTGGGCCTGCTGGTCGGCATCAGCCGCCGCGCCGAAGCCCTGCTGGAACCCAGTTTCCAGGCGCTGCGCGCCATTCCCAGCCTGGCGTGGATCCCGCTCTTGCTGCTGTGGCTGGGCATTGATGAAACACCCAAGGTGGTGCTCATTGCCATCGGCGCCTTCTTCCCGACCTATCTGAACCTGGTGGCCGGCATTCGCGACATCGACCACAAGCTGATCGAAGTTGGCACCAGTTCCGGCCTCACCAGCACCGAACTGATCCGCCACATCCTGCTGCCGGCCGCCCTGCCCTACCTGTTTGCCGGCCTGCGTGGCGGCCTGAGCCTGGCCTGGATGTTCCTGGTGGCCGCCGAGCTGATCGCCGCCACCAAGGGCGTCGGCTACCTGCTCTCCGACGGGCGTGAGAGCAGCCGTCCGGACCTGGTGCTGGCGGCCATCCTGATCCTCGCCCTGCTGGGCAAGCTCAGCGACAGCCTGCTGCGCGCCGTCGAGCAGAAAAGCCTCGGCTGGCGCGATGCACGGCGTCAATCCAGCCAGCAGAAATCCTGATTTTCCCTTTTACCTGAGCACATCCATGTCCAAGCACCGCACCGACTTCACCCGCCGCCGCCTGCTGCAGGCTGGCGCCGCCCTGGGCCTGGGTGCCGTAGCACCCGCATCCGCGCTGGCGCTAAGCGGCAAGGCCATCCGCATCGGCTACCAGAAATCCTCCACCCTGCTGACCATCCTCAAAGCCAACGGCACGCTGGAAAAGCTGCTGGGACCCGGTGGCGCCAAGATCAGCTGGCATGAATTCGCCAGTGGCTTGCCGCTGCTCGAAGCACTCAACGTCGGCGGTGTCGACCTCAGCGCCGACGTGGCCGATACGGTGCCGGTGTTTGCCCAGGCGGCCGGCGCCAAGCTGGCCTATGTAGCGCAGGAATCGCCCTCGCCGGCCGCACAGGCCATCGTGGTGCGGGCCGATTCGCCGCTGCGCACGGCCAGCGACCTCAAGGGCAAGAAGATTGCCGTCACCAAGGCGGCCGGCGTGCACTACCTGTTGATCGCCACGCTGGAGAAGGCCGGACTGAAGTTCAGCGACGTCGATGCCGCCTACCTGTCGCCGGCCGATGGCCGCGCCGCCTTCGAACGCGGCAGCGTCGATGCCTGGGTCACCTGGGATCCCTTCCTGGCGGGCGTGCAGCGGCAATCGCAGGTGCGCATCCTTTCCGATGGACGCGGGGTGGCCGATTACCAGCGGTACTACCTGGCCTCGGCCAGCTTTGCGCAGGCCAATCCCGAGGTGTTGCGCGTGGTCTTCGATGAATTGAAGAAGACCGGGCTGTGGGTCAAGCAGCAGCCACGCGAGGCAGCAAACTTCCTGGCACCGCTCTGGGGCCTGGACGCCGACACCATCGAGCTGGCCAACAGCCGCCGCAGCTATGAGGTGCGCGCGGTCAGGCGCGAGGCCCTGGGCGAGCAGCAACGCATCGCCGACACCTTCCTGGCGGCTGGACTCCTGCCCAAGAAAGTCGATACCGGCGACGTGGTGATCTGGTCGCCCGGAAAGGCTGGCTGAACATGGACGGGCTGGACCAGATCACGCTGGTATTGCTGGTCATCCTCGTGGTGGTGGCGCTGCTGTTTCCCTTGTCGGACGGACGTCGTTCACGGCGCGACCGGGATCGGCATCGGGAGTGCTCCGGCAGTGCGCCGGACGAGCAATCTCACAAGCGCCGCTGATGCGGTGCTTTTTTTTTGAGCGCTGCGCCATGAAGGAAAAAGCCGGAAGAGGAATCGTGAAGCCCGCTACATAGGCGGTGGCGGACCGAAATGAAGAAAACTTCAGGCGTGGAATGCAGAACAAAGCGAACAAAAAAAACCGCCGGCAAAAGCCGGCGGTAAAACGGACTGGCGACGCTCATCCACTAACCGCCGCCTTCCGCGCCAAACTGAAACTTGTTACATGAACGTTCTTGCCAATTTGTCCGGGCCGATGACTCAGCCGTGCACCGGATCGAGCTGCTGGATACCAGCCAGCACCCAGCCGCCCTGGCCGGCAGCCGGCTTGGACAGGTTCCAGATCTCGGCGAACTGGGCCGGCGAGGCGGTCGGATCTTCCTTGATGAAGCCGAAGAACTTCACGCTGGCCAGGTAATCATTGCCCACGGTTTCCACGCCCAGCACTTCTGCATCCAGCGACACCACATCGGTCTGGTTGGCGGCAGCACCGCGTTCCTGGATCTGCAGGCGCAGCTCGGCAAACATCTCGGGCGTCGTGAATTCGCGGATGTCGTTGATGTCAGCCTTGTCCCATGCCGCTTGCAGGCGGATGAAGTAGGTCTTGGCATTGCGTACGAAGCCCACGGTGTCGAAACCGGCCGGGATGCCGTAGGCAGGCGCTGCCTCGGCATTGCCGAAACCACCGCCGAAACCGTTCTGGGTGGTCGAGGCTGCGGACTGGTCGGTCTTCAACATGGAGCCGATCTGCGGCGTGGCCGATTGGGTGTCAGCCGCTTGCGGTGCGGCGCTGGCCCAGGCCGGTGCCGGTTGCGCGGACTGTGCCGACTCCGACTTGCGGCGGAACAGGCGGATCACGAACATGATCGCCAGGGCGATCAAGGCCACGGTCAGGATGGTGCTGATCATGCTGGCCAGTGCGCCACCCAGGCCGAAGTGCGACAGCAGCGCGCCCAGGCCCAGGCCCAACAATGCGCCACCCAGCAGGCCCTTCCACATGCTCGGCTTGGCCGCTGCGGCAGCCGGAGCGGCGGCAGGTGCGGCCGGCTTGGCAGCGGCAGCCTGGTTCTGCTGCATCGGGGCAGGGCTTTGCGCCTGACGGCTGGCGCTGGAAGACTGTTTGCCGATCGAACCGCCACCGCCAAGACGCTTGGCTTCGACGGCCGACATGCCAACAGAGAGCGTCATCACCGCCACTATCAGCGCGACAAATGCTTTTTTCATGCTATCTCCTAGAGGATTCTGATGATGTGATGCGGTCACATCGGCCGTAATTCGGGAATAACTGGATCGGGTGTGCCCTGGCAGATCAGCGCCGGCGCGAGCGGGCCGGCGCTGGCCGCGCACGCGCAGGGTCCTGCTGTCGCACGGCGCGAAGCCTCAGATCATCAGGGGCAGTTCAGCGGGCGCAGCAAAACCTGTCGCGCGTGGCGACGGGATCAGGCCCGGGGAGGACGTCCTGCGCGGGGCAGGAACGGGGGTTGCAGGGCGGCATCGCTACGCAGAGCGGGCGCCAGGCGGGAAGTTTGCGGCACCATGGCCAGGGATTGCATCAGCACGGGCTCGTCACCGATACCGGCGTGCGTGGAGAAATCTTCACCGCTGTCGGCGTAACCAGTGCTGTCTTCGTCGCTGCCGGCGGCATCGGCCACCAGGGCGTGCGACTGGTCTTCAGCGGGCGACACGGCCTGGTCGGACAGGGAAACGGTCTTGGACACCAGGTGCTGGGTCGCCACGGCGGCTTGCACCGGGGCCGGCACTGCGAAGTCGGTCGCGGCCATCGAGCTGGCGTACGTCAGCACCGCTGCAAATACTTGCACCGGGAGCAGACAGATCAGCAGGAGGACCCACAAACGTTTCATCAGATTTTCCAGCGGTTTTCCAGAAATGGATGCGAGAAATTATATCAACAAAAATTGCGCTGCCAGCAAGTAAATATTGCTGACGCTTCCTACTATAAGGCCTAAGCTTCAGACTTCAATGCCCTAATCTGAATTGTTACACTTCAAAGCCGCGACGTGACCTGGCGCAAAGACGGGTCTCATCAGGCAATCCCTGATTTGCATTGGGGGTTGAATTAGTGGAATATGAATGAAAAGGAAGCACAATAATTCAACCATCCGAGACAATTCAGCCGGCCCTGCCTCGCTGACCGATCCCTATGCGCATCCTCCTTGCTGAAGACGACAGCGTACTGGCCGACGGACTGACCCGTTCCCTGCGCCATTCCGGCTATGCCGCCGATTGCGTCAAGAACGGCGTGGAAGCCGATTCCGCCTTGTCCACCCAGGATTTCGACCTGCTGATCCTGGACCTGGGCCTGCCCAAGATGTCCGGCCTGGAGGTGCTGCGACGCCTGCGCGCGCGCAATTCGCGCCTGCCGGTACTGATCCTGACGGCGGCCGATTCGGTGGAACAGCGCGTGCAAGGCCTGGACCTCGGTGCCGACGACTACATGGCCAAGCCTTTTGCCCTCTCCGAACTGGAAGCACGGGTGCGGGCGCTGACCCGGCGCGGTGCCGGCGGCGGGCCGACCGTCATCAAGCATGGTCCGCTGTCCTTCGACCAGGTCGGCCGCATTGCCTACATCGGCGAGCAGATGCTGGAACTGTCGGCGCGGGAACTGGGGCTGCTCGAAGTATTATTGCAACGCACGGGCCGCCTGGTCTCCAAGGAACAGCTGGTGGACCACCTGTGCGAATGGGGAGAGGAAGTCAGCAACAATGCCATCGAGGTCTATGTCCATCGCCTGCGCAAGAAAATCGAGGTCGGCGGCGTGCGCATCGCCACCGTGCGTGGGCTCGGCTATTGCCTGGAGAAGCTGCCCGAGAACGGCGCTGCCCCGCTGGCGGCCTCCAACAACGCGGCCTGAAGCCGCGTCCGCCTTCGCTTCTGGCCTGCAAGCCGCGCGCTGATCCCCCATGACCGC